>CBHYLO010000001.1:0-27661 GCA_966128675.1 uncultured bacterium
GCGGAAGGGCGTCTGCTGGCCGTCGTGGCGCGGCTCGGCCGGCGCGAGCCGCTGCGCGACGAAGTCGGCGGCGTGCGCGCGCACGGTGGGCAGCCCCTTCGCGGCGAGGTAGGCGCGGTCGCGCGCGTCGAGCCGGAAGCGGCGCCGGAACGCCGAGCGGCCGAGGGCGGCGAACAGGTCGTCGAGGTCGCGCACGACGGACGTGCGCTACGCGCGCGCGCGCGGCTGCGTGAAGCGCAGCGTGTTGCCGTCGGGATCCTCGACGTAGAACTCGCGCGTCCCCCACGTCTGGTCGATCGGCCCCTCGTGCACCATCACGGGCGCGTCGGGGTTCCCCGGCGTGCGCAGGCCGCGCGCGCGGTAGCTGCGGAACACCGCGTCGACGTCGTCGGTCGTGACCGCGGCCACCGCGCCGAACGCGCCGTCGCCGCCGTGGCTGGAGAGGAAGAGGTGGCCGCCGTCGCGCGCGAGCACGCTGAAGGTCGGGTCGTCGAGCGTGTCGTCGCCGTCGACGCGCGCGAAGTCGAGGATCCCGGTGTAGAACGCGAGCGACGCCCGCATGCTGCGGCAGCGGAAGGTCGGGATGATGGCCATCGCGGGTCCTCGTGGGGCGGTGCGGGTGGAGCGGGCGGGCGCGTGCATGATGCGTCGCCCGGATCGCGCGCCGCTAGCGCGGTGCGCCGGGCTGGCGGCGGAGCGCCGCGAACTCGGCGAAGCCCTGCACCATCGCGCGCACGCAGGCCTGCGGCGTCGGGCCGCCGGCGAAGAACCCCTCGCAGGGCACCCGGATCCGGTCCGCGCGCTCGCGCCGCACCCACGTCACCGCCTCCTCGAACAGGGGCGGATCGTCGGAGCTGGTGGTCACGCGCACGATCCGCCCGCCGTCCAGCGTGAGGCGGAAGGTGTCGGTGACCTGCTCGCGCAGCCCCAGCGCCAGGATCAGGTCGTCCTGCACCGTGATCGCGCACCGCACCCGCTGCTCCGGCTCGAGCACGCACGGACGGCGCCGGCGGACCCGGTAGTGGCCGCCCTCCGCCCACCCCTGGTAGTACAGGACGCGCGGCGCCGACCGCTCGGCCGCGGCCAGCACGTCGGCCAGCCGGCCGCGGTCGAAGGAGTAGAACGCGTCCACGAAGCGCTCGGCGGTCGCGAGCCGCGCGTCCGTGACCGGCGGCGCGTCGGCCGCGCCGGGACGGCGGCAGCCCGCCGCGAGGCTCGCGGCGGCGAGGGCCAGGGCGACGCGACGCAGCCCGGCGCTCACGGCCGCTCCGCGTGCCACTTCGTCCACGCGAGCACGGCGCCGCAGCGGTTCAGCTGCGAGCGGTACTGGATGGGCACGTACATCGGGTGGTGGTAGACCTCGAGGCCCGCGAGGTCCCCCGGCAGCAGCGACTGCAGCATCGACAGCTCGTCCCCCGAGACGCGCGGCCCGCCCAGTCCGCTCCCGCGCACGCGCTCCGGGTTCAGCAGCTGGCCGTCGACGAAGACCTGCGGCGTGCAGCCGATGCGGCGCATCGCCAGCGAGAGCTGGCCGCGGGTGGAGCTCGCCGAGAGCCCGGGGATGTCCTGCAGCGCCGACACGACGTACGGATAGCGCGCGAGCTGCTCGGCCGTGCGGACCGTGCCGAAGCCGAGGAGCCGGCGCCGCTCCAGGTCCTGCTGGAAGCGCCGCGCCGCCGCCGCGCGGACCGCGACCACCGGCAGCACGTGCGCGCGCTGCAGCGCGGCGTCGAGCGTCGTCGTGCGGCCCGCGCGCAATCCGATGATCTCGCGCACCGGCAGGTACCCGACGGCCACGATCTCGACGCTCTGCGAGCCGTCCGGCAGCGCGGCGAGCCGGTAGCGCCCCTCCGCGTCGCTGCGCGCGGACGCCCCGTCGCCGACGAGGGCGACCGTCGCACCGCCCAGCGGGCGGCCGGCGGAGTCGCGCAGCACGCCCGCCACCACGGCGGTGCGCGCCACGGCGGCCGCGCGCACGTCGCTCGCCACGAGATCGAGGCGCAGCAGCCGCCGCGCGCCCACCGTCACCTCCAGCGCGCCCGTGCCGCCGCGGTCGGTCAGCCCCTGCACGAGCGTGCCCTGCTCCAGCGGCACGCCGCAGAGCGCGTAGCTCCCGCGCGCGTCGCTGCGCGCCTCGAGGGTGGGGACGGCCGCGCCGTCGCGCCGCGCGCCCGCGAGCGCGGCGACCGCGCCGCCGAGGTCCGTCCACGTCGCGCGCACCCGTCCGCCCTCGAACAGCGTGCCCGCGCCGTCGGCCAGCACGCCGAAGACGATGCCCGCGTCGTCCGCCACGCCGCGCGGACAGAGCCGGCGCGCGACGCGCGCGAACGACGGCGTCGCGAGCGGCACGACCGCGTCGCCGCCGGCGGTGACGGTGACCGTGTCGCCCTCCGCGTACAGGCCGAGCGAGTCGAGCGCGGGGTGCGCGAGCGTGAGCCGCACGCGTCCGACGGGCAGGCTGTCGAGCACCCAGCGTCCGTCGCCGTCCACGACCGCCGCGCGGCCGTCCGGCGTCAGCACCAGCGCGCCGGCGAGCGGGCGGGCCGCGAGGCTGTCGTACGCCGTGCCCGACGCGCGCCCGATGGGCGCCGCGGGCGCCGCGGACTGCGCCGCGAGCGGCGCGCCGAGCAGGAGGAGGGCGGCGACGGTCAGCGGGCGCGCGATGCGCATGACGGGAGGCGTGGATGGGCCGAGTCGACGGGCCGCGTCGTCGCGGCGCCAGCCGTCACTGGTACGTCCCTCGCGCGCCGGCTCGGCGAGTCCGGTGCCAGGCGCGGTGCGGGCGCCGCGCCCACGCGAGCGCGGACACGATGCACCGACGGCGTCCACGCACGGGGACGACGCGTGCGCACGCGATGGGACGCTCGGTCGCGCGTCACGACGCGCCGGCCCGCGCGAGCCGCGCCGTGAGCTGCGCGGGCCGGAGCGCGTCGCAGCGGCCGCCGCGCCTGACGCTGACGCCCGTCTGCGTCCAGTCCCGATATCCCGGCGCCGACACCGTGACCGCGTACGTCCCCTCCCGCTCGGCCGCCGCCACGAGGGTGAGGCGGCCGGCGGTGGGGAGGACCGTGCCGACTTCCCGGAACGCGCCGTCGGTCACCACGAGCGTCGCCGACGCGGGCGGCTGGCCGGTCTGCGCGTCGAGCACCGTCACGGTCACGGCGAACGCGCCGATCGCGATGCAGTCGCCGCCGGTGAGGTCCGAGCAGCCGGCGAGCGAGAGCGCCGCGCCCGCGAGCAGCGCACGACGGACGGTGCGACGGACAGCGCGAAGTGGCCAGGGAAGGAACGTCACCGATGCATGCCCGCGGTCGTGACGCCGGGGCGCTCGTCGAACGCGCGTCTCGTGCAGGTCGCGCGCGGGCAGGATGGGGATCGCGATGCCCGGGTCCATCGTCGTCGCCTCGCGATTCAGGGATCGCGGCGCACGAGCAGCGCCGTGAGGAACACCGTCTGGACGCTGCAGCGCGCGGTCACCGTCTGGTTCTCGATCGTCCACGGGAGGTAGCCGGGCCGCTGCACGACGACGGTGAAGCGTCCCGTGCGCTCGCCCCCGGCCGAGTACTGGCCCGGGGCGATCTGCCGCGCGACGGAATCGACGAGCCCCATGTCGGGCAGGCGGTGCACGAGGATGCGCACGCTGTCGGTGAGCGGCGCGCCCGACCGCGCGTCCTGCACGGCCACCTCGAAGGCGGGATTGCCGACGCCCGCGCAGACGCCGTCGTTGCAGGCGGCGAGCGACGCGGCGCCGATCGCGGCGGCGAGCACTCGGGGAGGACGCATCGTCAGCGCTGGAGGATCGTGCGGCACCCGCGACGCGCGTGCGGCGCGATCGCCGCGTCGCGAGTCGCGTCCCACGCCCCACGGTCGCTCAGCCCGCGCCGAGGCGGCGGCCGAGCCACCACGCGGCGAGCACGCCGGGGCCGTGGAGCAGGATGGCGGCCGGCGGCAGCCAGCGCCACTGCCGCCGCGACGTCAGCCAGCGCTCGCGCGCCGCGCGGCGCAGCACGTGGAGCGTCAGCGGCAGGTTCACCAGCACCGCGGTGACGAGGCCCGGGGCGTACCACGCGCCGAGCGTCGGCGTGCGGGGGCCGGCGTGCAGCCAGAGCGCCGTGACGACGTGCGCCGCGGCGTTGACGAGGAACGTCGTCGCCACGAGCAGCACCGCCCAGCGCGCGGCGACGGACGCGGGGCGCGCGATCGCCCACAGCGACGCGGCGAGCGGCACCAGCGTCGCGACGCCGAGCGCGGTGAGGACGACCGCGCGCCCGGGATCGGACGGGCCGAGGAGCGCCGCGGCGAGCGCCGGCGCGCGCTCGCGCACCGCGGGGAGCGCGCGCGACAGCGTGAGCGCCTCCTCGGCGTCGTGCAGCGCGAAGGCGAGCGGCAGGGCGAGGAGGAGGCGGTGGCGCACCAGCATGGTCGTCGTCTCCCACGGATCGGCCCTGAGCGCGATCCGGGACCCGAGAGCTACTGCAGCCGCACGCCGATCGTGAGCGGCCGCATCCACGTCCGCGGCGACCCGGGATCGTCGACGGCGACGTGCCGCACGGCGGCGACCACCCCCACGCGCCGCGTGACGCGGACCGACAGGTCGGCCAGCCCGAACCGCGTCGGGCCGTCGTAGCGCCCGATGCCGGCGGCCACGCCCGCCACCAGCCGGTCCGTGAGCGCCGCCCGGATCCCGAGGCCGCCGCTCCATCCCGTGGTGGACGGGAAGGACTCGCGACAACTGCCGTCCGGCGCCAGCGCGCACTCGAGCGTCAGGTGCGCGTCGCGCACGTCGAAGCTGTAGTCCGCGATCGCCACCGGCCGCTCCCGTCCGCGGCTGCCGAGGCGCACCGCCAGCGTGCCGTGCGCGACGCGCACGCCGTCCGAGCGGAACCACCGCGCCTCGGCCCGCTCCGGGTGCGCGCCGCGCCCCGCGCCGAGATCGAGCGTGAACGCGGGCAGCGCCTGGGCGTCGAGCGCGGCGGGGAGGAGCGCCGCGAGCAGCAGGGCGCGGATGGATGGAGCAGGCATCGAGGGCGGCGAGGAGGAGTCGGGGGTCGCGGAGCGCCGCCGTCGGCGCGGGCTGACCGAGGCGCGCGACGCGCGGCGACCGTCAGCTGCAACGCCGCGTCAGGTGGATGCGCGGGCACCCGCCCGCCTCACCCTCCTGCCCGCGGCCGCCGCGAGCGAGCCCAGGGCGCTCGCGAGCAGGACGGCCAGCAGGATGCCGAGCCAGAGCACGTGCCAGCCGACGTAGCCCGCGCCGTGGATCACGAAGATCGCGGACAGCAGGGTCCACGGCACCAGCACGGCGCTTCCGGCCAGCGCGCGCTTCCAGAGCGGCCAGCCGCCGCCGCCCACGAGCACGACCCACACCAGCAGCGCCTCCAGGGCCATGAGGAGGCACACGAACGCGACCGGCGGCGCGCTCCACCGCCACGCCGCGCGATCGGCCGCCGTCGCGAAGTAGTAGGTGTCGGGCCGACGCGAGATCCGGACGGCGACGGCCACGCTGCACGCCCAGGCGGCGGCGCACAGCACCGCGATCCGTCGTCGGTGGTCGGTCGTCGGCGGCGCGTGCGGCACGGGGTCAGTCGGCGTGCACGCGCAGGGGTGACGTCGTGGCGGCCGCGGGCGACGACGGCGTGCGATCTCCGCCGAGCGCAGCGACGCCGGTGCCGTCGGGCACGCGGCGCGCCAGCGCCACCGCGCCGCCGGCCGTGCCCGCGCCCACCGCCGCGCCGATGGCGAGCTTGATGAGCACCCCGCTGTACCAGACGCCCAGCGTGCCCGTGGCCAGCGACACGGCCAGCATCGGCAGGGCGAGCACGAGGCCCGCGGCGGCGCCCCAGAGCGCGGCCCGCCGCGGCGACAGCGCGTCGACGGTGCGGAGATGGCGCCCGCGCAGCGCGAGCACCGCGGCGAACAGCAGCCCCGCGACGAGCCCGAAGCCGGCGGCCCGCCGGGCGACCTGCGGATAGAGCCCCAGCAGCAGGTCGAGCGGCGCGCCCATGCTGCGCAGGTACAGCACGGAGAGGGTCGTCTCGACCAGAGCGAACAGCGTCCAGGCGAGGATCCACAGGACGACGACGCCGAGCAGGCCGCGCAGGCGGCGAGGCAGCATGGGGGCTCCACGATGGAGGGGCGCCGGTGCGCCCCCCGTCGTCGCGGGCGCGCGGCTCCCGATTGTGCGTCGCGGCGCGCGCCGGCACAACCCGACGCGCGCGCCGCCGTCAGCTGCAACGCCGCGTCACGCCACGCCGCGTGCGCGGCGCCGCGCGCGTGCGGCCCACAGCACCGCCAGCGCCGGCAGCCAGACGAGGACCAGCTCCGGCACCAGCGCCTCGAACGGCTGCCACGGGGCCCTCACGCGCCGCGCGGAGAACGGCGCCAGGAACGCCACGCCCTCGCCGTAGGTCGAGAGCGCGTCGAGCGCGCCGTGCAGCGCCGTGCCCAGCGCCAGCGCGACGGCGAGGACGAGCCGACGACGCGGGCTCGCCGGCGCCGATGGCCCGCGGAAGCCGACGACGGCCACCACGCACCCGAGGACCGCGGCGAACGCCAGCGAGTGCGTCAGCGCGCGGTGGCCGCCGAGCCACGCGACGTCCCCGCGGCCGAACGGCCGGCCGACGGCGTCGAGGTCGGGCAGCACGGCGCAGGCGGCGGCCGCCCACAGCGCGCCGCGCGGAGGAGCACCGCGGTACACGAGGCTGACGACGGCGGCCGCGGCGAGGCCGTGCGCGATCGACGACGGCACGTGGTGCGTGGAGGGAAGCGCGGGGCGCGGCCGGGAGCGCGTCAGCTGCAACGCTTCATGGGACGGACCGTGCGAGCAGCTCCGGCTCGCTCAGGCCGTAGAGCGGCGGCGTCGCCACGCCGAGCAGCCCGAGCGTGAGGTACAGCTGCCCGCGGTGGTGGGCCTCGTGCTCCACCATCGCCCGCAGCCACTTCCACGTCGTGATGGGCGCACCCGCGGGCGTCGTCACGCGCCCCGTCCACTGTGCGGGCGTCAGCGCCGCGAACAGCGCGCGCGACTCGGCGTGCAGCGCCTCGTGGTAGGCCAGCACCGCCGGCAGGCCGTCGGCCAGCGCGCGGCCGTGCCCCGCGTAGCGGCTGGGCCGGCCAGACACCGTCTCGGCGTACATCCAGCGCTCGATCCCCGCGAGGTGCCGCACCTGGTCGCCGGCCGACCAGCGGCCGGGCGCGGGCACCCACTCGAGGCCCTCGGCCGGGATGCACGCGACGACGCGCCGCGTGCGCGCGTGCACGCTCGCGAGATGGTCGAGGAACGTCGAGAGGTCGGCGGCAGGCTCGGTGGACATGGCGGCGTGTGGGGAGCGCGGCGCGTCACGCGGGGCAGGCGCGGACCAGGCAGGCGAGCCCGCGCCCGACGATCGCCACGATGCCCGCGCGCACGCGCACCCGCCAGAGTCGGCACCCCGCGCCCGCCGCCGGGGCCGCGTCGGGGCACCAAAACTTAGGTATTTACAAAAGTATTCCGCGGCGGTACCATGCGGCCGTCAGATCGGACCACCCGTGCATCCGGAGGGTGCCGCACATGGTGCAGGCCGCAGCCACCGACGCCGTCTTCCACGCCCTGGCCAACCCGACGCGGCGGAAGGTCCTGGAGCGCCTGTCGGTCGGACCCGCCACCGTCAGCGAGCTGGCGGCGCCGTTCGACATGCAGCTGCCGTCGTTCGTGCAGCACCTCTCGGTGCTCGAGCGGAGCCGGCTGGTGAAGTCGCGCAAGCGCGGGCGCGTGCGCACCTACGAGATCGCGCCCGAGCGCCTCACGGTGGCCGAGGACTGGCTGGCCGAGCGGCGCCGCGCGTGGGAGGCGCGCCTGGATCGGTTCGACCACTACGTCCGGCAACTCAAGGAGAGGGAATCCGAGCCATGACCGAGCACTTCGCCTTCGACCCGAAGCTCGACTTCGCCATCGAGCGGGTCATCGACGCGCCCGCGCGACTCGTCTGGGAGGCGCTGACGCAGCCCGAGCATCTCAGGGAGTGGTACATGCCCCGCGCGTGGGGGCGCGTGGCCCACGCCGAGATGGACGTGCGCCCGGGCGGCATCTTCCGTATCGACATCGCCGTGGGCGACGGCCGCGAGGTGCCCAACCTCGGCTGCTTCCTGGACGTCGTGCCGATGCAGCGGCTGGTGTGGACCTCGATGCTCTTCCCCGGCTACCGCCCGGCCGTCTTCGACGACATCCCGATCACCGCGATCGTGACGATGGAGAGCGTGGGGAGCGGCACGCGCTACGTCTTCACGGCGCTGCACCGGAGCGAGGCGGACCTCGAGACCAACCGCACGTCGGGCTTCTACCAGGGCACCGAGATCGCCATCGACCAGCTGGTCGAGCACGTGCTCGCGCGGCGATAGCGCCGGGTCACTCGCGTCGCGCGACCCGCGCCGCGCGCCGTCAGATCTCCAGCAGGTCGCGCCCGACGACGATCTCGCCGGCGAAGTGCGGGCGCACGGCGTCGCGCCACACGTCGTCGTCGACGAAGGGGTAGCCGCCCGGCACGAAGTGCGAGAGCACCAGCGTCCGCACGCCGGCCTCGGTGGCGATGCGGCCGACCTGCTCGGTGGTCGTGTGGCTCGCCAGCAGGTGCGCGCGCAGCGTGCGCGCGTTCGGCTCGGTGGCGATCAGCCGATCGATCGCCGGCACGTGCATCACCTCGTGCACCAGCACGTCGGCGCCGCGCGCCAGCCGCACGAGCGCGGGCGACGGCCGCGTGTCGCCCGAGATCACGATCGACCGTCCGGGGCAGTCGAAGCGGTACGCGAGCGACGGCACGACGGGCGGATGGTCCACCACCGCCGCCGTCACGCGGACGTTCGCGTCCTGCATCACCAGCCCGCCCGCGCGCACCTCGTGCGGCACGATCAGGTCGCGCAGCGGCGGGCGCCCCTCGTCGGCGATGCGCGTGCGGATGTCGGCGTCGTTGAGCGCGAGGAACTGCCGCGTCATCGCGGCCAGCGGCGGCGGCCCGTACGTGTCGACGCGCGTGGCGAGGTCCGTCGCCCACGCCAGCAGCAGGAGGTTGCCGTAGTCCGCGTCGTGGTCGGAGTGGTGGTGCGTGACGAACACGCCGCGGATCGACCCGAGCTTCAGCCTCGCCTGCACCAGCTGCCGCGCCACGCCGTTGCCGCAGTCGACGACGTACGACGCCCCGTTCACGACGATGACCTGCGCGGGCGCGGCGCGGTTCGGCTTGGGCGTGGGCCCGCCGCCGGTGCCGAGCAGGATGAGGCGCGCGAGGGGCTGCGCCGCGCCGGCCAGCGCGCGCGGCAGCGCGGCGAGGGCGGCCGCGCCCGCGGCCGCTCCCGCGGCCACGAACGCGCGCCGCGTCAGCGGGTGGGTGCTCACGACCTGCTCATGAAGTGCGCGTGAAGTGCGCGTGACGTGCGCGTGGCATCGGGGCGTGCACGCTACGCGTCCGCCGACCAGCGGACCTGGAACTCCAGCTCGTCCACGCCGCCCGCGCGCTCGTGCTCGATGTTGAACGCGGCGTCGACGGGCACGCGCAGCCGCTCGCCGGCGACCTGGATGCTGAAGGCGGATCCGGCCTCCAGCGCGTCGGCCAGCCGCCGCAGCTTGGCCACGAACTGCGCCCGCGTGTAGGTGCGCTCCAGGTCCCGATCGCGACGCGTCGTCATCTGCAGGGAGGGTGAGGGAAGAGGCCGCGCGGCGGGTCGCCGAAGCGGCGCGCTCAGCGAGCGCCGCGGTCCGCGAGCAGGAAGTACAGCACGGTCAGCCCCACGAGCACCCACTGCACCACCGTGGCCGCCCGCCGCCGTCCGCCGGCCTGGCCGATGAGGCGCAGCACCGCGACGACCAGCAGCAGCGTCGGCAGGACGACCACCGCCGGCACGCCGGGCCGGTCGTCGCGCGCGTAGCCGAGCAGCAGCGTGGCGGCGAACGCCAGCCCGCCGGCGGCCACGAGGAGCTGCAGGCCGCGCCCCAGCAGGCGGAGCGGCGGGGGCGGGAGCGGCGCGTCCAGGTCGGGCATGTGCGGGGTCTCCGGAGGTGAGCCGTGGTCGCGGGCCGCGACGTCGCTAGCGCGACGCCGTCCGCACGTACTCGTCGACGTTCCGCGCCAGCACGTCCAGCGGCACGTTCCCGCCGCGCACCACCGCGTCGTCGAACGCCCGCAGGTCGAACTGCTGGCCGAGCGCCGCCGTCGCCTTCTCGCGCTGCCGCACGATCTCGCTGTGGCCCACCTTGTAGCCGCACGCCTGCCCCGGCCACGAGCAGTAGCGATCGACCTCGCTCGCGACCTCCAGCGGGTTCGAGCCGTTGACGTCCACGAAGTACTGCACGCCCTGCGCGCGCGTCCACCCCTTGGCGTGGATCCCCGTGTCGACCACCAGGCGGCACGCGCGGAACGCCAGCGACTGCAGGTAGCCGAGCCGCCCCACGTGGTCCGTCGCGTACGCCCCCAGCTCGTCGGCCAGCTGCTCGGCGTACAGCGCCCAGCCCTCGGAGTACGCGTTGAAGGCGAGCATCTGCCGGATGAGCGGCATGTCGTGCGTGTACTCGCCCTGCCAGACGTGGCCCGGGATCGCCTCGTGGAAGGTCAGGTCGGCGAGGCTGTAGCGGCTGTGCAGCGCGGTCGTGCGCAGGTTGATCCACATGCGGCCGGGGATCTTGCCGTCGATCGAGCCCGCGCCGCCGTACGCCGCGGGCGCGCCGGGCTCCTCCTCGGGCGGCAGCCGCTTCACTTCCATGTTCGGGTTCACGACCGTGTGGAACGCGCGCGGCATCTGCGCGCGGATCCACGCCAGGCGCTCGTGGATGAACGCCAGGATCTCGGCGCGGCCCGCGTCGCCCTCGGCGAACTGGTAGCGCGGGTCCTTCGCCAGCGCCTGCATGCGCGCGCCCACGCTGCCGGTCGTGAGGCCGATCTCCTTGAGGATCGGCTCCATCAGCCCGTGCAGCCGCGCGACCTCGCTGCGTCCCAGCTCGTGGATCTCGTCGGGCGACATGGTCGTCGTCGTCGACGCCTTCAGCGCCCAGCGGTAGAACTCCGCGCCGTGCGGCCGCGCCGCGATCCCCGGCGCGTCCGTCGCCACGCGCCGCTGCGCCTGCAGCTCCGCCAGCTGGCGCTCCAGCGCCGGCGCGATCTCCTGCACGACGATCGTGCGCGCGCGGCCCGCCCAGTCGCCGGGGATCTTCTGCGTCCGCCGCGCGAGGGAGTCGACGAGCGAGCCGCCGCCGCGCGCGCCCTGCACCGAGAGCGTCATCTGCGCGATCGCCCTGTCGAGCAGGAACGCCGGCGGCACGAGCCCCGCCGCGCGCGCCGCCTGCACGCGCCCGAGCTCTCCATCCAGCTGCCGCGCGAACGCCCGCAGGCGCGCGAGGTACGCCTCCGCGTCGGTCGCGCTCTCGACGCGATGGTCGGTGTCGAGGAAGCGCGGGACGTCGAGGTACGCGCCGACGTTCTGGACGACGACGTACGGCGTGTTGCGCCAGCCGCCGACGGTGATGTCGCCGTACGGCAGCGCGAAACCCTCCAGCGCGGTCGCGTACGCGCTGCGCACCACTTCGACGCTCGTGCGCGTGGCGTGCGAGAGGCCATTCGTGTCGAGCGCGCGCACGCGCTCCAGGTCCGACTGCAGCTGCGCGGCGATGCGTCGCTGCCCCTCGGCCGAGCGGTCGCCGAGCGCGGCGCGCAGGGCGGCGCGCGGGCCCGTGTCGATGCCGAGCGAGGTCGCCTGCTCGGGCGCGAGCCGGAGGAGGTTCTCCGCCACGTCGTCGAGCAGCGCGCGCGCGGCGGCCTCGCCGGAGGCCGCGCCGGACGCCGCACCGGAGGCCGCGGGCGCCGTGTCGCGGCCGCAGGCGGACAGGAAGGGGAGGGCCGCGGCGGCGGCGAGGGCCGCGATCGCCTCGCGCCGGTTCAGGGTGCCGTCGGTGGCGCCCCTGGGGGCGCCGTCGGCGCGCGCGCGCTCGTCGTGCATGCTCGTCGTGATGGGGGACGTCGCCGCCCGGCGGCGGCAAGGGTCAACGTACGGCGTGGACGCGCGCCCCGCCCGTCAGCGGCGCTCGACGGCGAAGTAGAGCAGGTCGAAGTTCCCGGACGCGTGCCCCAGCTCGCGCATGAGCAGCGCGACCTGCCCGCGATGGTGCACCGCGTGGAGCGCCGCGTGCTGCAGCAGCGCGCCGACCGGCGCGACGGAGGGCGGCTCGCCGCCGAAGGCGAACGCCACCTCGCGCGCGAGGTCGTCGTCCGTCAGCCCGGCCAGCAGCGCGCGCGCGTGGCCCTCGACGCGCCCCCACTCGGCGATCAGCGTCTCGGGCGTCGGGTAGTCCTCGGGCCGCAGCCGCGCGCCGCGCGCATGGCCGCCGCAGCGCTCCACCCACCCCCACTCGGCGCTCATGACGTGGACCAGCGTGTTGCGCACCGAGCCGTAGCTGCCGGCGACGGGCCGCGCGAACTCCTCCGGCGTGAGCCGCGCGACGGCCGCGAGGAGCCGGGCGTTGGCCCAGGAGCCGTAGTCGTACAGGCGCACGAGGTCGGGGACGCGCATCGGCGGGGCATCGGAGTGGGACGGGCGTGCGCCGAACATGCGGCCGGATCCACGCGCGCGCGAGCGCACGCGCCGCGCGCTACCGCCGGTTGGGACGTGCCCAGCGGTCGGCGCCCGCCACGCTGTCGACCGCGCGCTCGAGCGCCCGCAGCGCCGCGAGCGACGCCGCGGCCGGGTCGCCGGCGGGCGCGACGCAGCCGTGGTAGTCCTCGACCGCGTGCGTCGTCCCCGGTCCGTGGATCGCCAGCCGCACCGTCGGCGCGTCGGTCCGGTAGCTCGGACAGAACGCGGCGTCGCCGCGGAGCCTCGCCGGCAGCGCGTGGAAGCCCGCCCGCCGCGCCTGCTCGACCAGCGCGGCGAAGGCGGCGGGCGCGACCTCGCCGGCCGCCCGGGTGCTGTCGTCGTGGTTGCGCGACGCGAAGGCCACGACGCCCGCGCGCGTCACGCTCAGGCGATACGCCGGGCACGAGCCGAAGCACGCGGACCGCTCGAGCACGAGGCTGTCCGCGCCGCCCGCCTGCGTCCGCGCGGCGGGCGCCGCGCCGCGGCACGCGGCCAGCAGGCCGCCGAGCAGGCCGCCGAACAGCCAGGCGACGGATCGGGACGCGGGGCGTCGCACGGCGGCGCGCCTCAACGTCCGCTGGACGCGTCGCCGTACTGCCGCTCGCGCAGGAACTGCGCGATCGCGGCCGAGTCCAGCGTGACGTCCAGCGTGTGCGGCCGCACGCCGCAGCGCAGCAGCAGCCCCGTGCCGGCGCTCGTCGCGACGACGCACGCGTCGTCCACCGCGCACGCCGCCGCCGCGGACGGCGAGAGCTGCCGCGGCGCGCCGGTGAACTGCATCACGCGCTGCGTCCCGGTCACGCCGTCGTCGGACGGCGCGGGGCCCTCGATCCAGGTCGCGGAGCGGAAGACGACGACGTCGTTGCGGGCGGCGCCGAACGCGCCCGCGTCCGCGAGCCCGTCGGCGGCGGCGTCGACCGCCTCGGCCGTGAGGCGGAACGCCTCGAAGTCGGGCTCGACGTCCGCGCCCTCGACGCCGATGCGGACCGCGCCGCCCTCCGCGAGCGCGACCAGGAGCGCGTCGTCGCCGATGCGGTAGCCCGCCCACGGGCGCCGCAGCCGGCCGAGGGCGTCGATGGTGGCGTCGGTCGCGAGGTACTGGTACTGGCGCACGGGGGGCGGCTCGTCACGGGTGGACGCACAAGCTACCACCGCTCACCGCACGGTCACCACGACGCTGTCGCGCCGGACGCGGCTCTCGGCCCGCAGCACGGCGACGCCCGCGCGCCTCCCATGCGCCCAGGCCGCCGCCGCACCGCCGCCGGGCGCCGTGAGGTGGACCAGACCGACCGTCGCCGTGTCGCTGCTCGACAGGAGCGGGCGGTTGCGCTGCGACTCGATCGGGCGGCCGCGCTGGTCCAGCGCCACCGCCTGCACGAGCACGGAGTCGCCGACGCGCAGCGTGGGCGCCGCGGGCGTCATGGCCACGCGAGCCGTGGACGGCGGCTCGCCGACGTACGCCTGATCGCACGACGCGGCGCACGCGACGCCGACGAGAATTGCGAGGGCGCGCGCGGCCGTCGCGAGCCGCGTCACGCGCGTCCCTCCGCCGCGTCCGCGTACACCCACGCCTCCGCGCCCGACGCGAGCCGCGCGGCGATCCGCGCGTAGCCCGCGGGCTCGTACGCGTCGGCGCGCGCGAGCTCGTCGTCCGTCACCTCGAAGACCATGCCCGGCACGCGATCCTCGTCGCGCCCGGTGCGGCGCACGATCGTGTGCTGCGCCTTGCCGCTCGCGGCCACGAACGCCGGGTCGTCGACGCGATGCCGCGTCCGCGCGAAGCCGAGCAGCGCGTCCGCGCGCCCGTCGAGCAGGCGGCCGAAGGTCGCCACCTGCACCGCGGGGTCGCGCAGCGTGCCGTACGAGAAGAGGAAGGGCATGTGACCATGCGGAGCGGTCCGGCGCCGGCGCTCAGCCGTGGTCGCGCTCCTGGCGCCGCCGCGCGACGGCGACCATGACGCCGGCCGCCACGAGCACGGCGCACGGCCGGCCGCACGGCGCTCCGACGACGCGGCGCGACGCCAATCGGACGATGCCGAACGTCGCGAGGCCGTAGGCCAGGACCTCGAGCGTGGTGACGCCCGGATCGTGCGTGCTCCCGTCCGTCCACGACATCGGGGCCTCCTCGGCTTCGCTCGTCATCAGAGTCGCGCGCGGGGTGCGCACCGCCTAGCGGACGAAGATGGTGCGCGTGAGCACCCAGGGCACGGTGGTCCAGTTGGTCTCCATGCCGCGGTTCGCGCCCTCCACACGGATGATCAGGTGACCGCGCGCGGTCGCGGGCACCGTCACGCGCTGCTCGATGGTGAGGAGGTCGCTCGCGCAGATGCTGCCGCCGTCGTTCCTGTTGAACAGCCGGACCACCGCCGACCCGCCGTTCGTGTTCGGCACGGGACCGACCTCCGCGCGCGCGATCGCGCGCGTGCAGCCGCCGCCGAAGGTGAGCACGCTCAGCGTGACGCCGTCGCCCAGCGCCACCGTGTCGGGCGCGGTCATCCGCGCGGTCTGCTCGGCGAAGCGCAGGAGCGCGGGCTCGTCGTGCGGGCCGGGCTCGGTGAGCGAGCCGCAGCCGGCGAGGGCGGCGCAGGCGAGGAGGGTGACGCGTGCCGTGCATCCGCGATGCGTCATTGCAGTCAGGCTGGCGCGAGAATCAGGTTGCGTACGCCGATACAAGCTTGCCTGCTACGAGCACAGCAAAGCCGGCGAGGAGCGCTCTGTTCCGCCAGTGATAATAGAACGCTGAGCGCTCGTTCAACTGTTCGATAGTTTGGCGAAGCTTGGCCACTCCGCGCTGGTGCACTTCAGCAAGCTCCAAGAGCTGGCCGCTGGAGAGAACGTCACCAGTGGACGTATTCAGCGCGGGAGATCCCGTAGTAGCGGCGCTCAGTAACGAACCTCGTGACTCTTCGCCATAGAGGCGCTTGGTCTGCTCGCGCAACAGCGTCACATTGGCCTCCACTCGCTTGAAGCCGAAGATGGCAGCAAGTACGATGAGCGCGAGGGCGAGCAACTCGACAGCAGAGGCATTCAGGCCGAGGCGAGATGGCTTGTATGACTGGCCGATGAACGCCGCTAAGGCGCCGGTGAGCCCAAGTACGAAGTAGTCGAACTTCTCAGAGGCGTCTCGCCAATAGCCGTACGCTTTGTCACTCCTCTCGGTTGCCATTCGACTGTTTGCTGTATCGATAGAGCGGATGGCGGGCTAGTCGCGCGCTACGCAACACAACGAAGCAACGGTCCTGTACGTCGCCGCACGGTCCGTGCTCGCGCCGCCCGCGACGCCGCCACAGCCGCCGCGCCTCAGAACGCAGTCCCCAACTGCAGCAGCGTCACCACCCCGCGCCTCCCGGTCGCCCGCTCCAGCGTGACCGCGCGCAGGCCCGCGACCCCCGTGCGCCCGCCGATCGCGAAGCGCGCCCCCGCGCCGACGCTCCCCTGCAGCCCGAGCACGCGGATCCCCTCCTCGCATCCGCGCCCGGCGGAGAGGCAGCCGATCCCCCACGCGCCGTACGGCCCCGCGCCGGCCTGCGCGTAGACGCCGCGCCCCGCGGCGCCGCCGCCCGGCCCCACGACGAGCAGCGCCGACGCCCACGCGGCGCCGCTCAACAGGCGCGTGTCGCACGTGCGGGCGCCGAGGGTGCACACCATCCCCTCGGTGGCGAAGCCGAGCCCCGCGAGCTCCGCCTCCAGCCGCGCGCCGCGCCACTGCCGCACGCGCGCCGCGACGCTCGCGCCCGCGCCGGGCGCCGCGATGTTCTGGGAGCGGCCGCCCGCCAGCAGCACCGCGGCGGGCGCGCGCGGGGCGGCGGATGGCGCCGCGCGCGGCGCGGCAGGGACGAGGAGGCCGCACACCACCAGCGCGGTGCGCGGCGTCGCCAGGCGATCGAGCGCGAACGTCCCCGTCATTCGGATGCGACTACCGGCTCGGACTCTGTCGCGGGGCCCGCGTCGGCCGCATACGCTCCCAATGGAGCCCGCGCGCGCGCATCCGGCAAGCCCTCGACGCGCGCGCCGCGCTCAGGGCACGCGTGACCAGTGCGTGACCGCGCGCGTGCCGAGGATGGTGAGCGTCGCGACCCGGCCGGCGGCATCGCGCTCGAGGACGAAGCGCGCCTGGCCCGGCGCCTCGAACACCGCGGGGCTCAGCGCGATCAGCGGGTCCACCCCGCCGTCGCCGCGCCGCACGATCAGGCCCCCGTCGCGCACCGCGAGCTCCAGCACCGGCCCGCCCTCGCGCTGCCGGTAGCGGCCGGCGTACGCCGACAGCTGCTCGGGCGGGACCGGGACGGCCACCACGGCGGGAGGGATGCGGGTGGACTGCGCCGCGACCACGCGCCAGCCGCCCGCGTCCCGCCGCATCGCCGTGACGAAGCGGTAGACCGACCGCGCCGGGCCGACCGTCTCCGCGAAGCGGCTGGTGACCACCGCGCCGTCCGTCCACCCCTGCAGCACCTCGTCCTCCCACTCCAGCCGCACCTGCGACGAGTCGCCGCGCGTGCCGGCGTCCGCGAGCACCGCCGCATGGCCGAGCACGCGGCCCGTGCTCATGGTGAGCACGACCTGCGGCGCGGAGAGGGCGCGCACGCGGGCCGTGTCGCCGAGCGTGAAGGCGCGCCACCACGCGCGGTGCGCGTCGCGCGCGCCGGCGTCGGCCGAGGATCCGGCGTCCGGCGCCGGGACGGGCGCGGGCACGGGCCGCGCGGCACAGGCGCCGAGTGCGACGCAGGCGGCGGGCAGGATCACGCGGATGCGCAAGCGGGAAGTCCTCGAAGGGGGATGGTGGGGCGGCGTGGGGACGGTGCGCCGTTCAGCGCAGCCGGACCCGCGCCAGGTGCACGCCGCTCGCGTCGCGCATCGACAGGTAGACCACGCGCCCGCGCCCGAAGCCCGCCAGCTGGTAGCCCGGCGGCAGCTGCAGTCGGTCGATCAGCACGCCCGTCCGGTCGACGACGTCGTACACCGGGCCGCCGGGCACCGGCTTCGGGAGCGTCGGGCGGATCCACAGGTTGCCGTCCGCGTCCGCGCGCACCGCGCCCGTCCCGAACGGCGGGCGGAAGCTCGGCAGCTCGGCCGCGTCCATCACCGACGGCTCGCGCATCGTCGGCATCGGCGGCGTGTTGCCGCCGCCGCCCACGATCGGCGCGGGGATGCACGAGGGCGTGGTGCCGGTCATCGTCGGCTCCTCGTCCGGCGCGCACGCGTACACGTAGCGCTGCGGGAACGACGCGCCCGGCGGCAGCTTCCACGTGCGCGCGAAGCCGAGCGGCATCGAGTAGCCCTCGGGGATCGTGAAGCCGGCGGGATACGCCTTCCCGTAGCTGTTCACCCAGCGGATCATCGACGTCACGTAGCTGCCGACCGACGACCGCCGCTGCGCGGTCCTCACCGAGTCCACCAGCCGCTCGCGGTCCGCGTCCGTCATGCGCTGCCAGTCGAACGGCAGCTTCGGGCCCGCGGTGCGCGTGCCGTCGGGGTTCAGGTAGTCGACGCGGTAGTCGATCCCGCGCACGAACGCGACCGAGCCGTCGGGGAGCACGGCCCAGTCGTCGGTCATCGGCATCGGGTTGATGACGTTGAAGACGTTGATGCCGCCCTCGCCCTGCCGGCGCACGACGTACGCCGTCTTCGGGATGCGGATCGCGCCGACGGTGTCCTGCGTGCGCGTGTCGAGGTCCATCGCGACGATGAGCGCCGAGTCGGGCTCCGGCGGGAACCACGGCACGCCGCGCGGCGGCGCGACGGTCGGCCGCGCCGCGCGCGCGGGGATGCGGTAGACGAGCCGCCCGCGCGCGTCCGCCCCGACCGACGCGGACGTGCCGCCCTGTCCCGTGAGCCAGCCCACGTCCTGCACGCGCGGCACCGAGCGCACGCGCGCGACCTTCCCGGTCGGGTCGAGCACCAGCATCACGTACGACGCCGGGTCGACGAACAGCGTCGAGTCGCCGCGGTACGGGATCAGCGCTCCCTGCCGCGTCCCGTACGTGTTCTCCACCTCGGCCAGCGAGTCGAGGACGACGCCCACCGTCTTCAGCGTCGTGTCCAGCAGCAGCAGCCGGCGCCGCGCGCCGTCGTTCAGCAGCACGCGGCCGTCGGGCAGCTCGCGCACGCTCGTGATGGCGCCGATGGGCTCCGTCGAGAGCGCGGACGCGGTGGAGATGCGGCGGACGGGAATGCCGCCGGGCAGGCTCGCGGCCGCGGCGGTCGGGCGTGCGGTCGGATCGCCCGGTGCCTGGACCTGCGCGTGCGCGGCCGGTGCGGCGAGCGACAGCGCGAGCAGCATGGGTCGCAGGCGCATCAGAAGCCGCCTCCCGTCACGAGGCTGCCGGCGCCGACGTAGAGGCCGATGCCGTTGCGGATCGCGTCGAGGTAGCGCGGGTCGAGCACGTTCAGCACCGACGCCGGCAGCTTGCGGCGCTGCTCGGGCGTCAGCAGCGCGCGGATGGCCGGCCCGATGCGCGCCAGCATGTCGAGCTGCGCGCGGCGCGCCCGCGCGTAGCGGTCGTACGCGTCGTCCTCGTCGAAGCGCGTGGGGAGCGCCGCGAAGTGGCGCGCCACCGGCGCCCACAGCGAGTCCGCACGGTACGTGTAGCGGCGGTTCATGGCGGCGAGGCTGTCCGCCTGCACGGCGGTCAGGCGCAGCGAGTCCTGCTGGCGGAGGATCGTCGCCATCGGGTTCGTGAGGCCCGACGCGCCGACGCTGCGGAAGAACGACTCCGGGAAGCGCGAGCCCGGCCGCGTGCGCCCGGAGCCCAGCTGCTGCTGGAGGTTCTGCCGCTCGCGCACCGGGCCGAGGTCGATCTTCACCGACGCCGTCAGCGTCACCGGCGAGCGCAGCGTGAGGAACTGCGGCCGCGACGCGCCGAAGCGCTGGTTCACCTCGTAGCGGTAGCGCTGCGTCGCGGGATCGAAGCCGCGCACGTAGAGCAGCGCCTGGTCGGGCGTCGCGTTCTGGCCCCAGCCGCGCAGGCTCCCGGAGCCGTTCAGCAGCAGGTCCGCGGCGCCGAGCGGGTTGCTGAGCGCGAACGACGCGGAGGTGCGCGGCGGCAGCCGGAACTTCGCGCGGTCCACCGCGATGTTGAGCGACGCGGTGGAGCTCCACGGCCCGCGGCAGCTGTTGCGCGCGGCGATGCGGCCGGCCTGCCGCAGCAGGCACGCGCGCGCGGCCGGCGACGTGTGCGCCAGCAGGTCCTGCATCCCCGCGGCGAGCGCGGGATCGGCGGTCGAGCCGTCATGGACGAACGCGCGGTCGTTGGAGTAGCCGTCGCCGTTCACGTCGCCCGCGATGGTGGGCGTGTACGCGCTCCCGGAGAGGAAGGCGCCGTTCCAGCTCACCTGCACCGCGTCCAGGAAGACGTAGCGCAGGCTGTAGTTGATCTGGTGCGGCCCCTGGGCCGCGCGCGCCCACACGACGTCGAGCGGGTTGCCGGCGGTGCTGCCGAAGCCGGACACCTGCTCGCGCACGTGCGAGAACGTGTACGCCGCGCTCCACCCGAACCGGCTCGGCCCGCGCGTGATGGGGGAGAGGCGGAGGCTGAGCTGCGCGGTGCGCGACTGCAGGTCCGAGCGCAGCTCGGTGACGCGCGCGAACTCCGGCGACACGCGCGCGTCGCGCGAGGCGACGGCGCCGGTCGTCGGCACGATGCTCGTCGGCGCGACGAACACCGGCCGGCCCTCGCCGTCCAGCGTGAAGCGCTCCACCGGCGCGAAGTTCAGGTCCACCGAGCGCTGCTGCCGCAGGTTCACGGCGTACGTCGCCTCGACGCTGGCGTTGAAGCGCGCGTCCCAGACGCTCCCGTTCCAGCCGAGGTTCGAGCGCACGGAGCGCGACGGCCGGTAGTCGGGCGAGACGAGCGTGACGTTCGGCCGCGCGTCCGAGAACACCGAGCCCGCGCCGCCGTCCGCGCACCGGTCGGGGACGCGCGACGGATCCGACGCGTACGCCGCCCAGTCGGGCGTCGGCACGGCCTCACCCACGCACACGATCTGCTGCGTCCCGCTCGGCAGCCCGGTGTTGTCGAGCGCCCCGCCGACGATGCCGGCGTTGGTCGCGTTCGTGAAGACGCCGAGCCCACCGCGCAGCACGCCGCGCGGCCGGCGGGCGGCGCCGAAGAACTCCTCGAGCTCCTGCGAGCGGCCCAGCGTCCACGAGAAGCCGACGCGCGGGCTGACGCCGACGGGCGTCGGCACGCGGTCGTTGCGGCGCCCGAACGCGCGCTCCACCGCGGGGTTGAACGCGGGCGTCGCGGTGAAGCGGCTGGCGTCCACGCGCACGCCGTACTGCAGCTGCAGGTCCTGCGTGCGGCGGTACGAGTCGCCGATCGCCAGCGAGCCGGTGACCTGGCCTGTGGAGCGCTGGCGCGCGGTGAGCGTGCGGCTGAACGACGCCGGGCGCCCCGCCTCCAGGTCCTCCAGCGAGTTGAAGCTGAAGGTGCCGAGCAGGTTGGACGACGGGTCCTGCGTGCTGCCGCTGTACTGCAGCTCCGACGTCAGCTTGAGGCGGTGCTTGTTCGCGTCGTCGAACCACGACAGGTCGTTCTTCAGCGTGCCGCCGATGGAGCGCGAGCGCGAGCTGAGGCCCTGGTTGCCGCCGAAGGTCAGGCTCTGCACGCCGCTCTCGCCATCGGCGAACACGGAGCTCACGCGCACGCGCCCCGCGGGCAGGTCGACGTACGGGTCGCCGTGGTTGCGCGACGTGGTGACGCCGACGGACGACTCGCTGAGCAGCATCTTCACGTAGCCGCTGTGCCGCGCCTGCACGCCGCCGCCCCAGTTGAACCGGTCGCCGCTGGCCGACGCGAGCTGCGTCGCGCCGCCGCCGATGGGGCTCTGCCGCCCCCAGTTGCCGTTCACCGTGAAGCCGAACGACTGCCCGCTGGACGAGCCGGGCGGCGACACGTCGACGCTGGCGAGGAAGGTGCCGTTGTCGCTGACGCGCTGCGCGTGCGCGGGACCGCCGCCCACCGGCACGCCGCGCCGCCCGAGGATGTCGACGAAGCGCGTCACCGAGTCCGACGCCACGCCCGCGGTGCGCAGCCCCAGCGCGCTCGTGCCGAGCAGCGTCTGGTTGTCGCGCGCGTTGCGGCCCAGCTGGTACGACACGTTGTAGAACGCCTTGCTCGGCCTGATCGGCCCGGAGAGCACGCCGCCGAGCGAGACGTTCGTGAAGCGCGTGCCGAGGGCGTTCGCGGCGCGGTCGGTCCACTGCAGCTGCGGCGCGTTGACCACCAGGCTCAGGCCGCGGTTGCGGAAGTTCGAGCCGCCGCCGCCCGAGCGGATGTTGAAGGTGCCGCCGCTGAAGCCGCCGCGCGACACGTCGTACGGCGACGTCGTGAGCGTGCTGGAGACGTTCGCGTCGCGCGGCAGGCCGTTCGCGCCGACGGGCAGCCCGTTCAGCGTGACGTTGCTCTGGTCGGCGCCGAGGCCGAGCACGGAGAAGCCGTCGGGGCCCCCGTCGAGGCCCGGGACGAGCAGCACGCCGGGGAGCGACGCCGCCATCGCCGCGACGTCGCCCTGCAGCTCCGGCGGCAGCGCGCTCGGCGACACGGTCTGCTCGGTGCCGCCGACGTCGCGCGACTGCGCGTCGTTGCGCGACACGCGCCGCTGCACCGCCTCGACGACGGCGATGGTGTCGAGCTGCACGACGGCGAGGCGCGCGTCGGCCACCAGCACCGCCTCGTCGGCGAGGCGCTTCACCTGGAACTGGCGGTAGACGTAGCCGACGAGCGCGTAGCCCATCATGTAGTCGCCGGTCCCGCCGGGGAACGCGAGCTGGTAGCTCCCCTGGGTGTTGGTGCGCGCCTCGCGCGTGACGTTGCCGGGGATCGACGTCGCGGTCACGCGCACGCCGGGGAGCGGGAGCCCCTCGGAGTTCGTGACGCGCCCGCGGATCACGTCCGTCTGCGCGGCCAGCGGCGCCACCGGCGCGGCGGCCAGCAGGAGCGACGCGACGAGCACCCAGGGCCATCCCAGCCGGTCCTGCCACCACGACGGCCACCACGACGGCCACCACGACTTCACGTGCACTGCCACTCCTCGGTCCGGGTCGATCGCGCCGCGGTGCCCATCACCGCCCGCCTTGGACAGGCGAAGGGGCCGCAGCGTTGCGTGCCGCCGGCCGCCACCACGTCGCGCGCGGCCGGGCCTCGCAATGTGCGGGCGGCGTCAGCGCGCGGGGAGTGGGCGGACGGTGTCCACGACCACCCGCAGCGGCCGCAGGCTCCCGCGCAGCCGCTGCGTGCCGCCGACGCGATGGGTGAGGTCGATGCGAATCTCGAAGCGGTCCGCGTCGGTCCAGGCGACGGCGTCGACGCCGGCGTCGGTCTCCAGCATCGTCGCCGGCGGCCCGCGGTAGATCACGCGCCCGTCGGGCACCGTCGCCACCGCGCCGTATCCCCGGCCCCTGGCGTCCTGCGCGAGGTAGGCGACGTGCCGGCCGTCGGGGGCGAGCTTCGGCACCGCGTGCGGCACCCACTCGGCGGGCGCCGGGAAGGTCCGCGTCCGCCGCGTGCGCGCGTCGTACGTGAACAGCTCCACGAACAGGTTCTCCTCGGCGCGGATGCCGTGGACGGCGCTGTCGCCGACGACGACCGGCCGCGCGTCGACGAGGATGCCGAGCAGCGTGTCGGTGTGGGCGGGGGTGCGCACCGCGACGCGCCGCAGGACGCCGCTCGTCAGCTCGTTCTCGTACGGCACCGAGTCGAGCAGCGCGACGGTGAGCGCGGGCGGCTCGTCGCGCGCCGGGGCGGTCTGCGCCGTCGCGGGCGGCGGCGCCGGCGGCGTGTCGGGCAGCGGCGGCCGCTCGGACGCGCGGCAGCCCAGCGTCGCGAGGAGACCCGCGCCGGCGGCGAGGCGGCGCACGGGCGCGCGCGTCAGATCCCGCGGACCGCGCGCCACGCGTCCTCCGCGATCCGCCGCCGCACGTCGAACGGGTGCAGGCTGTGGCCGAGCGCGGCCTGCTCCTCGCGCCGCAGGAAGCGCTGCACCTCCGGCTCGGTCGCCGCGGCCGCGAGCATCGCGACGACCGTCACCGCCATGGCGTCGTAGAAGTCCGCGCCGCCGCCGACGGCCGCGCGGATCGCGCCGGCGGGATCCCACGCGTCGGCGAGCAGCGCGCGCACCCGCGCGTGGATCTCGGGGCGCTCCAGCGCGCGGCCGTGGTAGGGCGGGAAGGGCATGCGGCCGCCGTCAGCGCGGGCCCGCGCACGCCCACGCCGTCGCCAGCACCACCGCGCCGCCCGCGACGAGGCGCAGCCGGCGGTGCCGCACGAGCACGACCGGCAGCGCGGCCACGACCGCGGCCGACACCCACTGCGCCGGCGTGAGCCCCAGGTAGCGCGCGTCCGCGACGCGCAGCGCGTCGAGGGCGAAGCGCACCGGGAAGTAGAGCGCCGCAAACGCCGCGAGGTAGAACCCCGCCGGCCGCGCGCGGCGGCTCCAGAGGGCGAAGAGCGGCACCACGACGAGGGCGAGGAAGAGCAGCTCGTAGAGCCCGAGGTCGTGGAAGCCCAGCGCCGGCGCCGCGGGCGGCAGCGCGAGCCCCGCCGCGCCGTAGACGTCCCGCACGTACGCGAGCGCGGCGTCGGACCGCAGCGAGATCGCCAGCGGGAAGCCCGTCACGCGCCCCGGATGGTCGTGCGCCAGCGCGCACCCCAGGCGCCCCACCGCGAGCGCCGCCGGAAACGCGAACGCGACCACGTCGAGGTACGCGAGGCGCGCGCGCCGCGCCTCGGCGTGCGGGCGCGTGGCGAAGAAGAGCAGCGCCGCCGCGACGCCGCCCAGCAGCCCGCCGAACGAGCTGATGTCCTCCCACACGCGGAGCAGCAGCCACGGGTCGTCGCGCAGCCGGTGCGGGAAGTACAGCAGCACCGAGAAGAGGTGCGCGCCGAGCATGCCGCCGGCGAGCATCCACCCGCCCAGGCGCTGGCCGAGCTGCGGGTCGAGGCCGAGGCGCACGAAGCGCCGCTGCGCGACGGCGACGCCGAGCCACACCGCCAGGGCGACCGTGACGCCGAACGCGTGGATCGTGAGCGGGCCGACGTGCCACGCCGGCTGGTCGAGGTAGGGCAGCATCGGAAGAGGGTCGCGCGGCGCGGGCGGTCGGGGAAGGCGACCGCCGTCACCGGTGGCTCGGCGTCGTACGATGCGCGCCGCGCGCCGCCGGAGCCATCCCTCGTTCTTCCGGTTCGCGGCCGCACGTCCCCCATGCGGCCGCGGCCGTCCGGCTCAGCGCGTCCGGCCGGCGACGACGGAGATGCGCCGCTCCTGCGGGGTGCCGGGCGCGAACACGCGCTCGCTCGTCATCGTCCGCCCGTCCGGCGAGAGCGACACGTGGTCCACGAAGACGCTCTCGCGGCCGGCGCGGTCGCGCGACGTGTGGTGGATGATCAGCGTCGCGCCCTCCCAGCGCACGACGTCCACCATCTCGACGCCCCGCTCGGGGTAGCGCCACGTGGTCGGCGAGCCGTCGAGCGCGTACGCGCGGCGCGTGGGCTGCTCGACGCGGCCCTGCGCGTCGGTGGAGACCGACTCGATCGTCAGCGAGTCGCGGGTCTGGCGCACCACGTCCACGATGCGCGACCCGACCACGGACGCGGGCACGCCCGTGCTGCGCGCGAGATCCGTCTCCCAGGTGCCGGAGAAGTCCGCGGGGACCGCCGCCGGCCGCGCGGGGGCGGGGCGGCCGGCGCAGGCGGCCAGCGCGAGCGCGGCGGCCAGCACGAGGGACGGCGGGGTGACACGACGAACGCGGGAGCGGTGGCGCACGGAGCGGTCGGGAGTGCGGGGGGGAGGGCGGCGGCGGCGCGCCGGCGTGGCGCGCCGTCCGGGCGCGCCCTCAGGCGAGCACCGAGAGGTGCTGCGGGGTCAGGTCGTTCAGCTCGCGGATGTGCTTGACCCGCCACTCGGCGGCGAAGTCCATCATCACGATGTTCGGGAAGAAGCTGCGCCGCTGCTGCGCGTCCGCCAGCGGGTTGGTGGACGGGAGCGACACGCGCGCCGTCACGTAGTCGCCGAGCCCCTGGCTCCAGAGCGTCTTCATGCGCGTGATGTTGGGCGTGTCCCACATGCCGTCGTCGCGCTTCCGGATGCTCTCGATCAGCCCCGTCGTCGTCCAGTACATCATGCCGACGATCTCCGGGTCGCCCAGCGCCGCCGCCTCCTGCATCAGCTTCGTCTGCTTCCTGACGTTCTGTTCCAGCTTGTTCGAGGGCTTGAACGGCGAGGTCCCGCCCTTCCCGTAGTACTGCAGCCCCTCGAAGGCCGGGTCGTAGCCCGCGCCGCCGCTCAGGTTCCGGAACGCGAGGATGCCGTGCGTGTTCGCCGGCAGCTCCGCCAGCCCCTTGGTCGAGAAGAGCACCACCACCTTCCCGCGCAGGTCGTCGAGCGTCCGCGTGTTCAGGTTCCCGCCGCCGGTGTACAGGCGGTCGCCGAGGAGGGTCCAGCAGGCGTCGGCGATGTGCGCCCAGTTGGTGCACTTGTCGAACTTGAGCATCAGGAACTCGTCGCGGCCGGCCTCGGTCCGCACGAAGTCGCGCGCCTGCTCCAGCATCTTGCTCAGCGCGAGGCCGAACGCGCCGCCCGCGAGCTTGGACTGCGTGACGCGCACTGGATCGTGGGCGCCCTTGAGCACGACGTTGCGCTCCAGCTTCATCACGACCTTGTCGTCCGCGTGGAACGCGCGCAGCTCCGCGATCGGCCGCCCCGAGGCGTGCGTCTGGCTCGTCACCGCGGCGGCGACGCGCACGTCGAAGAAGCGCACGCCCGCCAGCGCCTGCTGCAGGATGTTGAGCATCTGCGTCTGCACGCCGCTGCCGCCGCCGGTGATGCCCGCGTCGTGCGTGCCCGCGACGACGACCTCGTGCAGCTTGCGCTGCCCGCCCAGCTCGTAGTAGGTGATCACGCGCGCGCTCCTGGTGGATGGAGTCCCGCATCGGCCCACGGGGCGCGCCAATGTTCACCGCCTCCGACGACGGCGGCAAGGGACGCGCGCCGGCGCGCGGATCGTCCCCGCCCGCCGTGTCCTCAGGGGCCCAGCGGCCGGATGCGGACGGCGCGGTAGCGCACCTCGCTCTCCGGATCGTGGCCCTGCAGCGCGATGGTGCCGCCGGTGAGGCGCGTCGCGGAGTCGGCGGGCTCGGTGTAGTCGACCGTCTGGCGGTCGTTCACGAACACCTGCACGCGCCGGCCGCGGACGATCGCGCGCACCGTGAACCACGCGCCGTCGCGCTCCGCCTCGCGGACGTCCTGCACCGCGTACAGGCTGCCCGTGCGCCGCCAGTCGGTGTGCGAGTTGTTGACCTGCACCTCGTAGCCCTGCGACGGCCAGTCGGTGGGCTGGAAGCGCGTGCGGAGGTAGATGCCCGAGTTCGCGCCGGGACGCGTCATGACCTCCGCGCGCAGCTCGAAGTCGCGGAAGTCGTGGGCGAGCACCGGCCCGTCGTAGAACAGGTGCGCGCGCGGGCCGTGCACGACGATCGCGCCGTCCTCGACGCGGAACGTCGCGGGGTGCTCGCTCGCCCGCCATCCGTCGAGCGTGCGCCCGTCGAAGAGCGGGATCCAGCCGTCGTCGGCGCGGGTGGCGGAGGGGCGGGCGCACCCGATGGCGAGGGCGAGGAGCGCGGTGGCGGGCGTGAGGATGCGGCGCATCGGCGTCATACGTGCTGGTCGACGAGGATCGGGTTGCCGTCGGGATCGAGGACGACGAAGCTCGCGGGGCCGGTCGTGCCCTCGTCGGCCTCGCTCACGAGCGGCACGCCCTGCGCCTTCAGGCGCCGCTGCAGCTCGCGCACGTCGGTGAACGCGCCCACCGGCCGCGCGTCCTGGTCCCAGCCCGGATTGAAGGTGAGCATGTTCCGCTCGAACATGCCCTGGAACAGGCCGATGACGTGCGCGCCGTTGCGCAGGATCAGCCAGCCGTGCGCCGGGTCGCCCGCGAAGGGCGTGAAGCCGAGCGTCTCGTAGAAGCGCCGCGACGCCGCGAGGTCCTTCACGGTCAGGCTGACGGAGAACGCGCCGAGGTCCATGTGCGACTCCTCCCGGGTCGAGCGGGTGTCGGTGCGGCGTGCGTGCGGCG
>CBHYLO010000002.1:0-24903 GCA_966128675.1 uncultured bacterium
CACGCCCGCGAGATCCTGCGTCGCGCTCGGCGGCTCCAGCGCGAGGGCCGAGAGGAAGGAGGCGCGGTCCGGGTAGCCGGCGGCGATCGTCTGCAGCTGCTCCAGGTCGGCCAGCCGCGGCTCGGCGTTGTCGTACCGCTCGCGCAGCAGCGCGTCGTACATGCGGCGGATCATCCCGATCTCGGCGCCCAGGTCGGGCGTCGCGCGCCGCACCGCGCGCGTCAGCTCCGCGAGCAGCGTCGCCAGCCGGCCGTGCCACTCGCGCGCCTTGGGCGGCGGCGTGAAGCGCGACAGCCCCGACGGATCCCACCCGGCTTCGGCCACGGCGTCGATCGCCGCGCGCGCGGTCACGTCGCCCACGCCCGGGAGCAGCAGGAGCAGGCGATACCAGCTCACCTCGTCCCGCGGGTTCTCCAGCACGCGCAGGAACGCCAGCACGTCCTTCACGTGCGCGGCCTCCAGGAACTTCAGCCCGCCCCACTTTTCGTACGGGATGTTGCGCGCGGTCAGCTCGATCTCCAGGTCGGCCGAGAGGTAGCCGGCGCGGAAGAGCACCGCCATCTCGCGCAGCGGCATCCCCTCCTCGTGCAGCTCCAGCACGCGGTCGACGACGAAGCGCGTCTGCTCGCCCTCGTCCTTCGCGCTCACCAGCCACGGCGCCTCGCCGCCCGCGCGCTCGGTCCACAGCCGCTTGCTGAAACGCTCCTCGGCGCGCGCGATCAGCTCGTTCGACGTGTCGAGGATGGCCTGCGTCGAGCGGTAGTTCTGCTCCAGCGTGACCATCTGCGTGCCCGGGAACTGCTGCGGGAAGTCGAGGATGTTGCGGAAGTGCGCGCCGCGGAACGAGTAGATGCTCTGCGCGTCGTCGCCGACGACCGTCAGGTTGCGGTGCCGCTTCGTCATCCCGCGGAGGATGCGCGCCTGCAGGACGTTCGTGTCCTGGTACTCGTCCACCAGGATGTGGTCGTACAGCGCCGCGATGGTCGCGCCCAGTTGCGGCGCGTCGAGCATCCCCGCCCAGAACAGCAGCAGGTCGTCGTAGTCGACGAGGTTGCGCTGCGCCTTGCGGTCCACGTAGTCCGCGTAGACGCGCTTGAAGTCGTCCACGCGCTCCGCGAAGTGCGGGTAGTCGCGGCCGAGGATGTGCTCCAGCTCCAGGCCCGTGTTGACGTGGCGCGAGTAGACCGCCTGCAGCGTCTCCTTCTTCGCGAACCGCCGCGTGGGCGGGTCGCCGGCGCGCCGCTTCTGGTCCGCCAGCCCCAGCGCCGCGCGCGAGAGCTGCATCAGGTCCTCGGCGTCGCCCTGGTCCATGATGGTGAAGTCCTGCGCGATGCCGGCCGCCTGGCCGTAGCGCCGCAGCAGGCGGTGCGCGGTGGCGTGGAACGTCCCGCCGTGCACGCGCTGGCTCACCGAGCCCACCAGCCGCTCGACGCGCTGCAGCATCTCCTGCGCGGCGCGGCGCGTGAAGGTCAGCAGGAGGATGCGCTCGGGCGGCACGCCGCGGGCGATCAGCTGCGCCACGCGGTGGATGAGCGTGCGCGTCTTGCCCGTGCCGGCGCCGGCGATGACGAGCAGCGGCCCGTCGCCGTGCGCGGCGGCCGCGCGCTGGGCGGCGTTCAGCTCCGCGGAGAGGTCGCGCGTCTCGGGCGCGGGGACGGCGCGGGGGCGCGGGACGTAGACGCGGGGCGAGTCCGACATGGCCCCGGAATATAGACCGAAGCCCCGCCCGGCGATGCGCCGCCGTGGGGCGGAGCACGCTTGCACCGGGCGGGGTGCTGCCCCACCGTGGGGCCGATCCCTCCCGAGAGGTGGCATGCGACCGCTCACCCTGGTCCTCGCCGCGCTCGCGCTGGCCCCGACGGCGCGCGTCCACGCCCCGTCGCTCCCCCGCGATCCGACGCACGCGCCCCCGCCCGCCGCCGAGGCGGCGATCAATCGCAACCTGCGCCCCGCGGGCACGCTGCGCGACGGCGTGCTGACGCTCCGGCTGGAGGCGCGGCGCGCGACCTGGCACCCGGAGGCCGACGACGGCATCGGCATCGTGGTGCACGCGTTCGGCGAGGCCGGCCGGCCCACCGAGATCCCCGGGCCGCTGGTGCGCGTGCCGGTCGGCACCGAGGTGAAGCTCTCGGTGCGCAACACGCTCGACTCGACGCTCGTGCTGCACGGCATGCACGCGCGCCCGACCGCTGCGGGCGACACGGTCCAGGTCGCGCCCGGCGCCACGCGCGAGGTCGCGTTCGCCCTGCGCGAGGTCGGCACGTTCCTCTACTGGGCGCGCGCGGGCGCCGACACCGCGGTCGCCGCGCGCGAGGGGGCCGACAGCCAGCTCTCCGGCGCGATCGTCGTCGACGCCGAGGGCGCGCGTCCGGTCGACCGCGTGCTGGTGGTGGGCGTCTGGGCGCGCACGCGCGACGACCCGGCGGCCGCCGACGCCCCGTGGGGCCTGGCGACGGTGCTGAACGGCAGGTCGTGGCCGTACACCGAGCGGCTCGCGTACGACGTGGGCGACACGGTGCGCTGGCGCGTGGTCAACGCCAGCCCGCGCGCGCATCCGATGCACCTGCACGGCTTCTACTTCCACGTCGAGAGCCGCGGCGACGGGATGCGCGACTCGGCCTACACGCCGGCGCGCCAGCGGATGGCCGTGACCGAGTTCCTGCTCTCGCGCAGCACGATGGCGGTGCGCTGGGTGCCCGAGCGGGCGGGGAACTGGCTCTTCCACTGCCACCTGGCGGCGCACGTGGGGAGCAACGCGCGCCTGCGCCCGCCGCTCGCCGTCGCGCCGCTCGCACCCGTCGCGCCGGTCGCGCCGGTCGCGGACGCGCAGGCGCCGGAATCGGCCGGCCACGCGGGCCACGGCATGTTCGGACTCGCGATGGGACTGCTCATCCGCCCCGCGCCCAGCGCCGCGGTGCCCGTGACCGCGGTGCAGCAGCGCGAGCCGCGGCGGCTGCGGCTGCTCGTCACCGAGCGTCCGTCGGTCTACGGCGCGGCGCCCGGGCTCGCGTTCGTGCTGCAGCGCGGCGACCTCGCGCCGGCGGACGACTCCGTGGCCGTCCCGGGCCCCACGCTGGTGCTGGAGCGTGGGGAGCCGGTGCGCATCACGGTCGTCAACCGCACGCACCAGGCGACCGCCGTGCACTGGCACGGGCTGGAGATCGAGAGCTTCCCTGACGGCGTGCCCGGATGGAGCGGCTCACCCGGCCGACTGATGCCGCCGATCGCGCCGCGCGACTCGTTCGTCGCCGAGTTCACGCCGCCGCGCGCGGGGACGTTCATGTACCACGCGCACCTGGACGAGGGCCGGCAGATCGGCAGTGGGCTCTACGGCGCGCTCCTGGTGCTGGCGCCGGGGCAGTCGCTGGATCCCGCGACCGACCGCGTGCTCGTGTTCAGCCGCGGCGGTCCCGCGGCGCAGGAGGACGCCACGCCGCTGCTGGTGAACGGCCGCTCGCCGGCCGACACGGTGGAGCTGACGGCGGGCGTGGCGCACCGCCTGCGCCTGGTGTTCATCCAGCCGAACGGCGCCGCGCGGCTGCGCGTGGTCGGCGCGGGGCCCGCGGACACCGCGCTCGTGGTGTGGCGCCCGCTGGCGAAGGACGGCGCGGACCTGCCGGCCGCCTACGCGCGGCTCCGCACCGCGCTGGCGCTCGTGGCGGTCGGCGAGACGTACGACTTCGAGCTCACGCCGCGGGCGCCGGGGCTGTACCGCATGGAGCTGTTCTCGCCCCGCGAGGGCCTCTCGCGCTCGGTGATGCTGCGCGCGCGCTGACGACGCGCGCGCGGTGACGCGCGTCTACGCCGATGCGGCCGCTGCCGCCGGCGCCTCCGGGGCGTCGGCGGGCAGGCGCGCGCGCAGCTCGTCGGGCGTCAGGAACACGGGCACGAGGTCGAACACGCGGCCGAAGCCGCGCGCCACCTCGCGCCCCACGCGCTCCACGCTCGCCTCGCGCCCCGCGCCCAGCTCGCGCGCGACCGACGTCATGTCCACGCCGGCGATCCCGCACGGCACGATGAGGTCGAAGAAGCGCAGCGGCTCCAGCGTGACGTTGAGCGCGAATCCGTGCCACGTGACCCAGTCGCGCGCGTGCACGCCGATCGACGCCAGCTTGCGCGCCGCGCCGTCGCGCTCGACCCACACGCCCGTGTAGCCGGCGCTCCGGCTGCCCGCGAGGCCGAACGGCGCGATCCCCTCGATCAGCGCCTCCTCCACCTGCCGCAGGTACCAGTGCAGGTCCTTGCGGTGCCGCTTGAGGTCGACGATCGGATAGCCGACGAGCTGCCCCGGCCCGTGGAAGGTGACGTCGCCGCCACGCTCGATCTCGTGCACCTCGATGCCGCGCGCGCGCAGCGCGTCGGCCGGCAGCGGCAGGCTGCTCGCCTTCGTCGAGCGACCGAGCGTGAACACCGGCGGGTGCTCGACGAGCAGCAGCACGTCCTCGGCGATCGCGCCGGTGATGCGCGCGCGCGCCACAGCGCGCTGCAGCGCGAGCCCCTCGGCATACGGGACGGTGCCGAGCGCGACGACGAACAGGCGGCGGGAAGGCGACGACATGGGCGGAAATTAACCGAACGCGGATGGATGGCGCACCGATCGGCGTTTGACAGCCTGCCCCGAAATTCCTAGCGTGCCGACACATACCGCCTTGCTGCCGGCCGGACGCCAAACCCGTGAACCGGGAGGGTCTCGTGTCGCGTGTGCTCGCGTACGCCGTCCTCGCCGTCGCCGCGCTCACCTCCGTCGCGCAGGCCCAGCGCCGCGTGACGGGCCGGGTGACCGATCGGGCCACCGGCGAGCCGCTGCCCGCCGTGTCCGTCACCGTCGGCGGCACCGCCATCCGCACCGTCACCGACGAGCGCGGCGCGTTCGTCCTCCGCCTCCCGACGTCCGGCCCCGCGACGCTGCTCCTGCGGCGCATCGGCTACGGCCGCGTCGACGCGCCGGTGGGCGCCGCCGACATGAGCGTCGTCGTGACGCTCGCGCGCGACGTGCTGCGGCTGGAGAACGTCGTCGTCACCGGCGCCGCCACGCAGGTGTCGCGGCGCAACGCCGCGAACGACATCGCGCAGGTGAGCGCCGAGCAGATGGCGGCGGTCCCGGCGGCGAGCCTCGAGAACGCGCTGGCGGGGCGCGTCGCCGGCGCGCAGGTGGTCGCCAACTCCGGCGCGCCCGGCGGCGGCAACCAGGTGCGGCTGCGCGGCGTCACGTCCGTGTTCGGCTCGGCCGACCCGCTCTACGTCGTGGACGGCGTGCTCGTGAGCAACGACGTCACGCAGACGGGCACCAACGCGATCTCGGTGGCCACGCGCACCGCGGTCGGCTCGAACGCGTCGAACCAGGACAACGGCGTCAACCGGATCGCGGACCTGAACCCGAACGACATCGAGAGCATCGACGTGCTGAAGGGCGCGTCGGCGTCGGCGATCTACGGCTCCAAGGCGTCGAACGGCGTGATCGTGATCCGCACCAAGCGCGGCAGCGGCACGCGCGCCGGCGGCGACCTGGTACAGCGCTTCGGCACGCGGCAGCTCGCGGGCAAGTTCGGCGCCCGGCGCTTCACGCTCGACGAGGCGCGCACCTTCGGCACGGGGCGCGGCCTCAGCGCCGCCGAGGTCGAGGCGAACTACGCGCGGTGCGACGGCTTCTGCGACTTCGAGGAGCAGCTGTTCGGCGAGACGCCGTTCAACTTCGAGACCAGCCTCGCCGTGCGCGGCGGCACCGAGAGCGGCACCACGTACTACGCGTCGGGCCTCGCGCTGCGCGACGGCGGCATCCAGAAGAACACGGGCTACGAGAAGGAGAGCATCCGCCTCAGCCTCGGGCAGACGCTCGGCTCGCGCGCGGTGCTGCAGGTGGGCGCCACGCTGGTGCGCACGCTGACGCGCCGGGGCATCAGCAACAACGACAACGCCAACATCACGCCGTACTTCGTCTTCGCCGGCACGCCGAGCTTCTTCGACATGCGGCCGCGCGACGGCGTCTATCCGCCCAACCCGTTCGCGGTCACGAACCTCTTCCAGAACCGCGACCTGATCCGGACGCCGGACGAGGTGTACCGCCTGATCCCGAACGCGCGGCTGTCGTACGGCCTCGTGCGCCGCGCGACGCAGACGCTGGAGCTGCGGGCGGACGGCGGGCTCGATCGGTACAACGAGCAGGTGAACGTCGTCTCGCCGCGCGCCCTCTACTTCGAGGCCAACGACGGCCTGCCGGGGACGCTCACCGCGCTGAGCGCGAACTCGCTGGCGGCCAACGTGAACCTGAGCGCGGTGCACGGGTGGACGCCGGCGGACCTCGGCCTCACGGCGACGACCGCCGTCGGCGTGCAGCGCGAGGTCACCCAGCGCCGCTCCACCAACGTCGTCACGCGCGACGTCGTGGCTGGGCAGGAGAACGTGAACCGCGGCTCGGCGTCGGAGGTGTTCGCCGACCGCACGGCGGTGCGCGGCCTGGCGCTCTACGCGCAGGAGGAGGTGCTGGCGCTGAAGGAGCGGCTGCTGGCGACGGTCGGCGCGCGCGCGGAGCGGAGCACCGTGAACGGCGACATCAGGAAGTTCTACGTCTTCCCCAAGGCGTCGCTCGCCTACCGCATCCCGTCGCCGTTCGCCTTCGTCGACGAGATCAAGCCGCGCGCGGCGGTGGGGCAGTCGGGCAACCAGCCGCTGTACATCCAGAAGTACTCGCCGGCGCTGGCCAACACGTACCAGGGCCAGAACGCGCTGCAGCCGGGGCCCATCAACGGCAACACGGCGATCCAGCCCGAGCGGCAGACCGAGATCGAGGGCGGCGTCGACCTCTCGATCGGCGGCGGGCGCGCGTTCCTCGCGCTCACCGGCTACCAGAAGACCATCGACGACGTGATCCTGCACTTCGTGACCGCGCCGTCGCTCGGCTACCAGGTCGACATCCGCAACGGCGGCACGATCCGCAACCGCGGCTTCGAGGCCGCGCTCGACCTCACGCCGCTGCGCAGCAGCACCGTGACGTGGGTGTCGCGGACGACGTTCGCGCGCAACGTCGGCGTCGTGACGGCGCTGCCGGCCGGCGTGACCGCCTTCAACATCGAGCGCGACGCCACGGGCCAGCGCGTCGCGTTCGGCGCGGGCTACGGCATCGGGCGGCTAGAGGTGGGGAAGCGCGTGACGCAGATCGTGGCCAGCGGCTGCGACGGCCAGTGCGTGGAGCAGAAGGGCGACGCCGCGCCGTCGTTCACGCTCGGCGTCAGCAACGACGTGACGTGGCGGCGGCTGCGCCTCTCGGCGCTGGTGGACTGGCAGCCGGGCGCGGACCTCGTGAACATCACGCAGAACGTCTACGACGGCGGCGGCCTCGCGCCGGACCGGCCGGACGGCGGGGCGGGGCGCGCGCGCGAGAACGACGCGGTGGGGAACGCGCAGTACGTGCAGGACGCCTCGTTCGCCAAGCTGCGCGAGGTCGTGGCGTCGCTGGAGCTGCCGGCCGGCCTGACCCGCCGCGCGTTCGGCGGCGCGGTGCGCACGGCGCGCGTGGAGCTGAGCGGCCGCAACCTCGTGACCTGGACCAAGTACGCGGGCGTCGATCCGGAGGTCAGCAACTTCGGCAGCCAGCAGATCAGCCGCTTCATCGACCTCGCGCCGTTCCCGCCCAGCCGGACGTTCTACCTCACCGTCAGCGCGGGGTTCTGACATGCCGACCCTGTCCCGCGTCCGCCGCGCGCTCGTCGCGCTCGCGGTGGCGATGCCGCTCGGCGTCGCGTGCTCGGATCCGTTCGTCCCGGACTACAACAACCCCACCATCGGCGACGTCGTGAACGACGCCGCGCAGCTGCAGGGGCAGGCGTCCGGGCTGCTGGCGGGCGACCGCGAGCGCCACGCCTTCCAGATCCTCGTGCTCGAGACCATGGGGCGCGACGCGTACCGCATCGACGTCGCGGACCCGCGCTACCTCCTGCAGCCGCTCGGGCAGTACAGCCCCGGCGCCTTCCTGGTGGACTTCACCTGGAACTCGCTCTACCAGACCATCCGCGGCGCGCAGCTGCTCACGCGCGGCGTCGACGCCTCGACCACGCTGTCGGCCTCCGAGAAGGCCGCCACGCGCGGCTACGCGCGCACGCTGCAGGCGCTCCAGTACGTCCGCCTGATCGAGACCCGCGACACGCTCGGCGTGCCGATCCTCACGGGCTCCGGCACGCTCGATCCCGTCCGCTGCAAGCCGGCCGTGCTGGCGTACGCGGTGGCGCTGCTGGACTCCGCGGCCGCGGACCTCGCGGCGGGCGGGACGGAGTTCCCGTTCACGCTGTCGAGCGGCTTCACCGGCAACGGGACGTTCAACACGCCCACGGGCTTCCGCCGCTTCAACCGGGGCCTGGCCGCGAAGGCGCTCACCTACCTGGGCTTCATCGACTACGCGCGCAGCGGCTCCGTCTCCACCGCGGCGCTGCAGTCGGCGCTGACCGCGCTCGGCGAGTCGTTCGCGAGCGAGACGGGCCCGCTGCGCGATGGCGTCTACCACGTCTACAGCACGGCGTCGGGCGACCTCGCGAACGCCAACTACGACCCCTCGGTCTATCGCGCCAACCCGAAGGTGCTCGCGGACGCCGAGGCGGGCGACCTGCGCCTGTCGAAGGTCCGGCGCGATCCGACCGCGCGGAAGGAGAACTCCGACGGCACGATCGCGTCCGACATCCTGTTCACCAACGTCACGGGCCCCACCACGCCGCTGCCGATCCTCACCAACGAGGAGCTGCTGCTGATCCGCGCCGAGGTGCTGTGGGGGCTGCAGCGCGACGCCGAGGCGCTGGCGCTGGTGAACGTCGTGCGCTCGCGCGCCGGCGGGCTGCCCGCGCGCACCGCCGCCAGCCTCGCCACGCGCACCGACCTGCTGCGCGAGATCCTGCGGCAGAAGCGCTACTCGCTGCTGTTCGAGAGCGGCGCGCGCCTGGTGGACGTGCGGATGTTCGGCTTCTTCAACGAGCTGGGCTCGGAGCTCGGCGGCGGTCAGCTGGGCCCGCGCGTGATCCCGTTCCCGCAGGCCGAGATCGACGCGCGCGGCGGGATCCTAGCCTGCAGCTGACGCGGCGCCCGCCGCGTGCACGCGGACGGGGAAGCGCAGCGTCGCCTCGTGCCCGTCCGTGAAGCGCAGCCGCGCGACGAACGCCCACGCGGTGCGCGGCGCGTCGTCGGCGCGCGTCGACGACGCGACGGCGTGCGCGGGCAGCACGTACGTCGCGGCGGACGTCGCCTCGGTGGCGGCGCCGCCCGCGTCCAGCGGCGCGTGCGCGTCGCGGTGCCGCACCTTGCCCGACGGCACCTCGCGCGTCTCGCGCTCCAGCGTCAGCGTCGCGTCGCGCAGCGCCGCCCGCTCGCTGGCGAACATCGGCTGCAGCGCCGCGCTCACCGCGCTGCCGATGCGCACCGTGGGCTGGTCGAGCAGCACGCGCGCGCCGCGGATGCGCGCCGCCGTGCGGGCCGCGGCCCGCCGCCGCCGCGCGACGTACCACCACGCGCCGGCGAGCGCCGCCAGGTCGAAGACGAAGAAGCCGTCGCCGAGCGTCGCGCGCCACGCGGCGGCCAGCGTCTCGCGCAGGCCCGGCTCGCCCACCGCGCACCAGGCCACCAGCGCCACGTGCGCGCCGAGCACCGCCAGCGCCGCCGGTCGCCACCGGCCGGCCGCGCGCGCGACGGCGCTCGCCTCGCGTGACGGCGGGTCGCGCAACGCCACCGCCCAGCTGCCGGGGCCCGCGGGCGCGGGATCGGGCGGCGGCATCGGATCGTCCGGCGCACCGGCCGCGCCGTCCACCAGCAGCAGCCCGAGGACCGCGAGCGGCGCCGCGATCATCAGCAGCACGCCGGCGCTCGGCTGCCGCACGAGGTATGCGCTCGACGGATCGCGCGGCTCGACCCACGCCGTCGTCGAGTCGTTGGGGACGTAGCGCGCGGCGATGCGCTCGGCCCACGCGCGCCCGCGCCCCTCGCCGCGCCCGGGCAGCACCGCGGTGCCGACGTACTCCGAGTCGCCGACGACGTAGCGGTACTCGACCGCCGGCCGGTAGGTGGTGCCGCTGCGCCCGCGCGACTCGGCGACCGTCGAGGAAATGACGACGGCGGGGGTGGCCCGCCCGCGCACCAGGCGCCAGGCGTTCCACCCCCACAGCGCGATCCCGACGAGCATGAACAGCCCGAGCGGGATCGCGAAGCCGCCGACGCGGCCTGGCCGCGCGCTCATGCGTCGAACGCGCGGGCCAGGCGCATCACGCGTGGATCATCTTGCCGAGCGAGTCCAGCGCCGCCTCGGCCACCGCCTCGGACAGCGTCGGGTGCGCGTGCACCGCGAGGTCGATCTCCTCCACCGTGAACTCGTTCTCGCGCGCCACGGCCAGCTCGTGGATCATCTCGGTGGCGTGGGCGCCGACGATGTGCGCGCCCAGGATCTCGCCGTACTTCGCGTCGCGGATGATCTTCACGAAGCCGTCCGTCTCGCCCGACGTGCGCGCGCGGCCGTTCGCGCTGAACGGGAACCTCCCGATCTTGTAGTCCAGCTTCTGCTCCTTGCACTGCGCCTCGGTGAGGCCGATGGACGCGACCTCGGGGTGGCAGTAGGTGCAGCTGGGGATGTTCTTGTAGTTGACCGGGTGCGTGGGCGCGCCGGCCAGCAGCTCGGCCAGCACGTGGCCCTCGCGCGAGCCCTTGTGGGCCAGCATCTGGTTGCCCGCGACGTCGCCGATCGCGTAGACGCCCTTCACGCTCGTCTCGAAGCGCTCGTCGATCTTCACGAAGCCGCGCTCCGTGAGCTGGACGTTGAGCTCCTTGAGGCCGACCTCCTCGACGTTGGGCGCGCGGCCCGCGGCCACCAGCACCTTCTCGACCGCCAGCTGCTGCTTGGCGCCGTTGACCTCGACGCTCATGGTCGCGCCGTCGGCGCCCACCTTGACGTCGCTGATCCTGGCGCTCGTCAGCACGTCGATCCCACGCTTCTTGAACGACTTGGCCACCTCGGCCGAGCAGTCCGCGTCCTCCAGCGGGAGGATCTGGGGCAGGACCTCGATCAGCGTGACCTTGGTGCCGAAGGCGTTGAAGACGTCGGCGAACTCGCAGCCCACCGCGCCGGCGCCGATCACGGCCATCGTCTTGGGCGCCTGCTCGAGGACGAGCACCTCGTCGGACGACAGGACGACCTTCTTGTCGAGGGCGAGGCCGATCTGCGGCAGGCCGCGCACGCGCGACCCGGTCGACACGACGATCGCCTTCTTGGCCTCGTGGCGCTCCGCCTTGCCGTCCGCGCCGGTGACGGTGACGCTCTTCGGCCCGGCCAGCTTCGCGGTCCCCTTGAGGTAGGCGACCTTGTTCTTCTTCATCAGGAACTCGACGCCCTTCGAGTTCTGCGTGCTGACGGCGCGCGAGCGCTTCATCGCCGTGCCGTAATGGAACGACACGTCGCCGACGGTGATGCCGAAGTCGTTGGCGTGGCGGATCTTGTTCGCCAGCGCCGCGCTCTCCAGGAGGGCCTTGGCGGGGATGCACCCCCAGAGCACGCAGGTGCCGCCGAGCGCCTCGCGCTCGATGATGGCCGTGGAGAGGCCGAGCTGGGCGCAGCGGATGGCGCAGACGTAGCCGGCCGGGCCGCCGCCCAGGATGATGACGTCGTACGAAGCCATGGTCGCGGATCGAGTGGGTGGGCGCGCCCCTCGCGGCCGGTGGGGCCGCAGGGTCGCGCCGCAGGGTCGCGCAGCCGACGAATCTAGGCGGGGCGCGCGGGCGCCCGCCACGCCGCGCGCCGTTCTGCGCGCACCGGGTCGCGCGTCGGGCGCGCGTGGGACCTGTGACGGTGGGGTGGGTCGAGACGCATGTTTGTCGAGGCGAGGCGTCCGGCATGTCAGGATTTGTGACGGAATTCGTCCGGAGCGTGTGACCGGGCGTGGGGAGGCAGGGTCTGAACGCGTTGAGCCGGGGTTCCGCCATGGGACCCGGCCACTCGCCCCGGCGCGGCGCCCCTTCCCCAGGGGTGACTCCCCCCCCGCCCGTGGTGGCCATTCGTGTCGCGGCGCCCCCCTCTGGCGTCGCGTTGCCGTTGCGCGGGCCCGCCGGGTCCGTGCGACGGTCGCATGCCGTCCCGCCCCGGGACGGCCCCGATCACCACCGTTAGGAGGATTTGTGAATCGACTTCGTGCGACGCTCCCCGCGGTCGTCGCGCTCGCCGTCGTGGCGCAGGATGCCGCGGCGCAGCGCCGGATCACCGGGCGCGTCACCGCCTCGACCGGCGAGCCGCTGAGCGCGGTCACCGTCCAGGTCGTCGGGACGACCGCCGGTGCGCTGACGAACGAGCAGGGACAGTTCACGGTCGTCGTGCCGCAGGCGGGCGCCACGCTCCGCTTCCGCCGCATCGGGTACCAGCAGCGCGAGGTCGCCCTCACGGCCGGCCAGGCCGAGGTGAACGTGGCCCTCACGCGCGACGTGCTCCAGCTGGAGCAGGTCACGATCACGGGCAACACGACCTCGCTCTCGACGCGCAACGCGACGACGGCGGTGAGCGTCGTCAACGCGCAGGAGGTCACCCGCGCGCCCTCGCAGTCCATCGAGCAGGCGCTCCAGGGCAAGGTCCTCGGCGCCAAGATCGACATGAACTCGGGCGCCCCGGGCGGCGGCGGCCAGATCCAGATCCGCGGCGTGACGTCGGTGCTCGGCAACGGCCAGCCCCTGATCGTCGTCGACGGCGTGATCTTCTCGAACGAGGGCTACTCGTCGGGCGCGAACTCGCTCACCGGCGCCGGCTCGGGCATCGCGACGTCGCAGGACGCCGTCGTGAACCGCCTCGCCGACCTGAACCCGAACGAGATCGAGAGCGTCGAGGTCCTGAAGTCGGCCGCCGCGACCGCCCTCTACGGCTCGCGCGCCTCCAACGGCGTGGTCGTGATCCGCACCAAGCGCGGCGTCGCCGGCGCGACCAAGGTCAACCTCGTGCAGCGCGTCGGCACGCAGGACATGCTGCGCAAGCTCGGTCAGCGCAAGTTCACGAGCGTCGAGCAGATCGTCGACCTGCCGTACGGCAACGGCGCCAGCGCCGAGGACGCGCTCAAGGCGCTCTTCCCGAGCGGCCAGATCCCGGCCTCGGCGAACCGCGACATCGAGAGCCAGTTCTACGACAACAAGAGCCCCTCGTACGCGACGATCCTGTCGCTGACCGGCGGCAACGACAAGACGCAGTTCTTCAGCGCGCTGACGAACGACCACGAGACCGGCCTCGCGCCGCGCACGGGGCGCAACCTGCAGGCCGGCCGCTTCAACGTCGACCAGCAGTTCAGCCCGCGCTTCCGCGCGTCGCTCGGCATCAACGTCACGCGCAACGACCTGAACCGCGGCCTGTCGAACAACGACAACGCGGCCGTCAGCCCGATCTACAACTTCGCGTACTCGCCGTGGGTCATCGACTACGGCCAGAAGGACGCGAACGGGAACTACCCCGAGAACCCGTTCAACGGCGGCGGCGCGTCGACGTCGAACCCGTTCCAGACGTTCGAGTACGTGAAGGTCAACGAGCAGGTCTACCGCTCGACCGGCTCGGCCAACGTCACGTACAACGCGATCGAGAGCGACAAGAACCGCTTGGCGCTCAACGTCCAGGGCGGCTTCGACCGCTTCCAGCAGGAGGGCGACATCCGCTCGCCCGCGTTCCTGCAGTTCGAGCCGAACGACAACTTCCTCGGCACGCTGGCGTACTCGGACATCCGCCAGCTGAACTACAACTTCAACACCAACCTGACGCACACCTTCACGCCGGGCGCCGTCGCGTCGTTCACGACGGCCGTGGGCGCGGGCTACGAGCGGCAGGGGGGTGACGTGGCGCGCCTGCGCGCCCGCGGCGTGCAGCCGGGCATCACGAACCCGTTCGTGGACGGCGCCGCGCAGTCGCTGACGACGGCGGCCGACGGCTTCATCTTCCGCGACCAGTTCGCGACGATCACGGAGCAGGTGCTGGCGCTGGGCGAGAAGCTGGCGCTCACCGGCGGCGTGCGCTTCGACCGCTCGAGCTCCTACGGCGAGCGCTCCAAGTGGTACGCCTTCCCGCGCGTCTCCGGCTCCTACCTGCTCGAGACGCCGTTCATCCCGAACCTCGACAACGTCAAGGTGCGCGCGAGCCTCGGCCAGACGGGCAACCGCCCGCGCTTCGCCGACCGCTTCCTCGTCCTCGGCTCGGGCACGGCGATCGGCGGCCAGACGTCGCTGATCCGCCCCGGCACGGTGAACAACCCGGCGATCAAGCCGGAGCGCCTGCGCGAGACCGAGTTCGGCGCCGACCTGCAGGGCTTCGGCGGCCGCGCGGTGCTCGAGGCGACGATCTACGACCGCACGATCACCGACCTGCTGTTCACGGCGCCGGCCGCGCCGTCCGCCGGCTTCAACACGCTGGTGCTGAACACGGGTGAGCTGAGCAACAAGGGCCTCGAGCTCGGCCTGCAGCTCCTGCCCATCCAGACGCGCACCACGACCTGGACGTCGCGCATCAACTTCACGACGAACAAGCAGGAAGTGAACGACCTGCCGGCCAGCATCCCGCGCTTCACCGTGCCGGGCTCGTTCGGCGCCGCGTGGGGCCGCAACTCGCTCGCCTCGGGCTACCGCACGACCTACATCTGGGGCAACGCGCCGCTCAACCCGCAGACGCTCCAGCCGCTCGAGATGGGCTACTTCGCGAAGAACCCGACCGCGAAGAGCGGCACCGACTACGTGGTCCGCGACACCGTCATCGGCGACGCGAACCCCGACTTCCTGATGAACTTCAACAACTCGGTGCAGTTCGGGCGCTTCACGGTGTCCGCGCTCATCGATTGGCGGAAGGGCGGGATGGTCGCGAACATGACGCACACGCTCTACGACGAGGGCGGCACGTCGCGCGACTACGACGACGCGTCGCCGGTCGCCGGCATGCCGAAGGGCGAGTACAACTACGCCGCGTGGAACGGCGGCAACGACGCCCGCGCCTACCTCGAGGACGGCAGCAACGTCCGCCTGCGCGAGGTGCAGGTGGCCTTCGACGCGCCGCAGTCGTTCGCGCGCCGCGTGCGCGCCAACTCGCTCCGCGTCAGCCTGCAGGGCCGCAACCTGCTCATGGCGACCGACTACTGGGGCTACGACCCCGAGTTCAACAACTTCGCGAACACGAACCTGAACCGGTTCATCGACCTGGCCCCGTTCCCGGCGGCGCGCCAGTTCTCGATCCAGTTCGATCTCGGCTTCTAACCGATGCGCGCGACATACATGACTGCCAACCTCCCCACGGGCGCCGTGCGCCCGCGCGCGTCGGCGTGGGCCCGACGGGCCGCCGCGATGCTCGCCTGCGGCGTCCTCGCCGGCGCCTGCACGGACTCGCAGCTGATCACGGCGAACCCCATCCAGGTGACGCCGGAGGCCGCCGGGTCCAACCCGCTCGGCGCCCTCCAGCTCCAGGCGACGGGCATCGTCGCGACCGACCGTGACAACGCCGCGTCGTACATCCGCGACATCGCGGTGTTCGGCCGCGAGGCGTTCTACTTCCAGCTGCAGGACTCGCGCTGGGTCACGGGCTACCTCCGCGACTACAACGACAACACGTCGTTCGGCGCCGGCGGCACCTGGGGCGCGCGCTACGCGAACCTGCGCAACATCGCCAACTTCTACACGTCCGTGGACGCCGCCTCGGCGGCCCTCGGCACGCAGCAGACGGCGGCGGCGCGCGGCTTCGCGCAGACGATGGAGGCGCTCCAGCTCCTCTACATCCTCAACACGCGCCACGACCTGGGCATCGCCGTGCAGGTGCTGCCCGACCCGCAGGCGGTCGCCCCGGTCGTCTCGCGCGACTCGGCGTTCCGCTACATCACCAACACGCTCGACGCGGGCCTCACGAACCTGCGCGCCGGCGGCTCGTCGTTCCCGTTCACCCTGCCCACGTCGGGCGGCGGCTTCACGGGGTTCACGACGCCGACCACCTTCGCGCTGTTCAACCGCGCCCTCAAGGCGCGCGTCGAGGCCTACCGCGGCTCGCTCGGCTGCGGCCAGGCGTGCTACACGGCCGCGCTGACGGCGCTCGGCCAGAGCTTCATCACGTCGACGCTCAACGCCGGCAACCTGAACAACGGCGTGTACAACCTGTTCTCGGCGTCGGCCGGTGACGCGACCAACGGCCTGTGGGGCCTGCGGTCGGACCTGTACGCGAACATGTCGATCACGACCGACGCGTCGGTGCCGCAGACCGACGCGCGCCTGTCGAAGATCACGACGGCGCCCTCGCGCAACCAGGCGGGGTCGGACGCGAGCACGCGCACGTTCAACATCTACACGACCAACAGCACGCCCATCCCGATCATCGACAACGAGGAGCTGTGGCTCCTCAAGGCCGAGGCCCAGTGGTTCACGGGCGACAAGGCCGGGGCGATGACGACGCTGAACACGGTCGCGCAGGTGGCGGGCGGCGCCACGGGCACGCGCTACGCGACGCCCGCGGCCGACGCCGGCTTCGTCGACGCGCTGCTCGCCGAGCGCCGCCTGTCCCTGCTGCTCGAGGGGCACCGGTGGATCGACGTGCGCCGCTTCGGCCGCCTGGCCTCGCTGCCCCTGGGCGGCACGGGCTTCACGGTCGCCAAGCAGCAGGTGATCCCGCAGGCGGAGTGCATCTACCGCGACCGCACGGGTGACGCGGCGCTCAAGGGGCCGGGCTGCCCGTGAGCCGCCGCCGATCCACGGCGACGTGGTGACGCACTGACGCAGGGCTGACGGCCGGCCGGTCCCTCACGGGGGCCGGCCGGCTGTCGTTTCCTCCCCACCGCACGCATCTTCGCGACGTGTCGATCCTCCGCGCACTCCGCGTGGCGCGCGCCGTCCTGGCGGCGGCGGTCGCCCCCTGGGCCTTCCTCGGCGCCCAGTCCCCGCCGCCCGCCGCGCCGGCCGGCGCGGGCACGCTCGGCGGCGTCGTGTACGACAGCCTGCTCACCGACGCCGCGGTGCCGGACGTCGAGGTCTGGCTCGACGGCACGACGCTGACGGCGCGCACCAACCGGGCGGGCCGCTTCCGGTTCGACTCCGTGCCGCCCGGGCGACACCGCGTCGCGTTCCTGCACCCCGCGCTCGACGCGCAGCGCATCGGCGCGCCCGCGGTCACGGTGGACGTGACGGCGGGGGCGCACGCGGAGGTGCGCCTGGTGACGCCGGCCGCCGCGGCGGTGCACGGCGCGCTCTGTCCCGCCGGCGAGGCGCGCACCGGCCTGCTGCTCGGCCTCGTCACGTCGCCGGGCGCGCCGGGCGCCGCCGCCGACGTCGTGGCCAGCTGGGTCGTCTGGACGCTCGCGCGCGGCGGCATGCGCGCGGAGCCCCGCGAGGTGGCCGTGCGCACCGGCGACGACGGCGCCTTCCGCCTCTGCGGCGTCCCGACCGACGTGCCCGTGCAGCTGCGCACGCAGCGCACGGACGGGGCGGTGGCCGTGTCGGAGGTGGCCTTCGGCGGGCGCGCCGTGGCGCTCGCGCTCGTGCCGCTCCCCGCGACCCGCGAGGCCGTGGGCGACGCCGTCGACGCCGTGGACGTCGCGCCGTCGCCCACGCTGGCCGCGCTGCGCGGCACCGTGCGCACGGCGACCGGCTTTCCCGTGTCGGGCGCGGAGGTCCGGCTGGTCGACGCCGGGCCGGCCATCGCCGCGGCGGTGACGCGCGACGATGGCTCCTTCGCGCTGCGCGAGCTGCCCCCGGGCACGCACCAGCTGGAGGCGCGGGCCATCGGGTTCCGCCCGGTGCGCCTCCGGCTCGCGCTGACGGCGGGGCGCGTCACGCCCGTGGCGCTGGCGCTCGGTGACGACGCGACGGTGCTGGCGACGACGCACGTGACCGCGCGCCGGGCCTCCGCGATGGCCCAGGGCTACGAGCGCCGCCTGGTGTCGGGCGCGGGGCACTTCGTCACGCGCGCGGAGCTGGAGAAGTGGCGGCCGACGTCGACGCTGGAGGCCGTGGCGATGGTGCCGGGCGTGCGGCTCGTCCCGAACGGCACCGGATCGCAGTTCGGCGCGACGCAGATCTCCATCCCGCGCGCGCTCACCGGCCCGCTCACGAACGCCACCTGCCGCGCCGCGATCTACGTGGACGGCGTGCGCTGGATCGCCGACGCCGGGCAGTCGCTCGAGACCATGGTCCGCCCGTCCGAGCTGTACGGCATCGAGGTCCACACGTCGGTGGCGACGATCCCGCTCGAGTACCTGGCGCCCGACGCCGGCTGCGGGGTGGTCCTGCTCTGGACGCGGCGCTCGCGGGAGCGCTGACGGCGCGCCGGCGCCGGGCGCGGGGGCCGGCTGTGGGGGCCGGCTGCGGGAGCCGCGCGGCCGGCGGGCTCGTCCACTAAGTGGGCTGCGGGCTGGGCCATGTCGGGGATGAACCGGCCGTCATGCGTGACAAGCCGTGACGGATGGGTGACGATCCACTATTTCTCGGGGTCCAGCAGCGATGAGCGGGTTCCGTTCGCGTTTCCGGCCCGATGGCCGGCCGCAAGCGAACGGGGTTCGCCCGTACCAGCCCGCTGCGTTCGCCGTGTGGTGCTGGTGCCACGCCTCCGAGCCCGGCCCGATGTCGGGCGGGCGGGCGTCGGGCACCGGCTCCTTCCCGGCGACGCGCGGCCCCGGCGTTCGCGCCCCGGGCCGCGCGGGTCGTTCGGTTCCCAGCACGTCGTCGGCCCGCCCTGGCCAGCGACGCGCACGCATTTCCACGATGCAGCCACCCCATCGTCACATGCATCGCACTCTGGTCAGGTCGCTGGTCGCCAGCGCCGCTCTCGCCGGCGTGCCGGCGGCGGTGTACGCGCAGGCGCCGATCACCGTCACGGGCCAGGTGACCGTCGAGGGCGGAGAGCCCCTCACGGCCGCCCAGGTCTTCGTGCCCGCGTACAGCGTCGGGGCCTCGACGCGCGACGACGGCCGCTACACGCTGACGCTCCCCGCACGCGCCGTCGGCCAGACGGTCGTCGTCACGGCGCGCCGCATCGGCTTCCAGTCGCAGTCGCGGTCCATCGCCGTGACGGGCCCCAGCATCACCGCGAACTTCACGCTCACGCAGGCCGCCGCGCAGCTCACCGGCGTCGTCGTCTCGGCGCTCGGCATCGAGCGCGAGAAGAGCACGCTCGGCACCGCGCAGCAGCAGGTCACGAACACCGAGCTGACGCAGACCAAGGCGCAGAACCTGGTCAACCAGCTCCAGGGCAAGGTGTCGGGCGTGCAGATCACGGGCGCCGGCACGCCGGGCGGCTCGACCAACATCATCATCCGCGGCCAGAACTCGCTCGCCGGCAACAACCAGCCGCTGTTCGTCGTCGACGGCATCCCGGTGTCCAACGCCAGCCGCGGCGGCACGCTCGGCAACGGCTACGACTACGGCAACGCGATCAGCGACCTGAACCCGGACGACATCGAGAGCCTGACGATCCTCAAGGGCCCGAACGCGGCGGCCCTCTACGGCTCGCGCGCCTCGAACGGCGTCGTCGTCATCACGACGAAGAAGGGGCTCGCCTCCGACGGCCGCATGCGGACCGAGTTCAACTCGTTCCTGCAGTTCGACAAGCCGTCCGTGCTCCCCGACTGGCAGAACCAGTACGGCCAGGGCGCCGGCGGCGCCTTCCGCTACGTGAACGGCGCCGGCCGCGGCACCTGCGACGGCTGCGACCAGAGCTGGGGCCCGAAGCTCGACGGCCGCCTGATCGACCAGTTCACCGGCCCGCAGCAGCCGTGGGTCGCGCACCCGGACAACGTCGACCAGTTCTTCGAGACGGGCCGCACGTTCACGTCGACGCTCGCCGTCAGCGGCGGCACCGACCGCGCCAACGCCCGCCTCTCGCTCGGCACGGACCAGATCAAGGGCTTCGTCCCGAACAACGCGTTCCGCAAGGTCTCGTCGCTGCTCAGCGGCAACCTGCAGGTGAACCCGAAGATCGCGACGACGGCGACGCTGCAGTACATCCGCAACAGCGCCATCAACCGCGTCGGCACGGGCTACAGCAACTCGATCCTCGAGCAGTTCTTCTGGTTCGGCCGCCAGGTCGACATGAGCGCGCTCAAGGACTACGCGCAGACCGGCCGCGCCAACGGCGGCCCGACGTCGCGCGAGTACAACTGGAACTACAACTACCACAACAACCCGTACTGGATCCAGTTCGAGAACCCGCGCCGCGACAACCGCGACCGCTTCCAGGGCTCCGTCAGCGCGACGTACCAGATCGCCGACGGCATCAGCCTCCTGGCGCGCACGGGCTCGGACATCTACCGGCTCGAGGGCAACCAGAACTTCTCGCCGGGCTACATCAACGGCACGTACGTCAACCAGTCGTACCAGGGCGGGTTCCTCTCGTTCGATGACTACCGCAACGAGAACAACTCGGACCTCATCCTGACGGCCGACCGCACGTTCCTCGACAAGCTGAACGTGCAGACGACGCTCGGCGGCAACCTGCGCCGCGAGCAGCTGAACACGAAGTCGCAGCAGACGACCGGCCTGCTCGTCTCGGGCATCTACAACATCTCCAACACGGCCGTCGACCCGACGCTCGCGCAGGAGGTGACGCGCCGCCAGGTGAACGGCGTGTACGGCTCGGCCGCCTTCACGTGGGACGGCTGGTGGACCGTCGAGGGCACCGCCCGCAACGACTGGTCGTCGACGCTGCCGAAGGGGGAGAACTCGTACTTCTACCCGTCGGTCAACACGTCCGTCGTCCTCACGGACGCCGTGCCGGGGCTGCGCGACAACAAGTGGCTCTCGTTCGCCAAGATCCGCGGCGGCATCGCGCAGGTCGGCGCGGACGCGAACCCGTACCTGCTCGCGACGACGTTCACCGGCAACTCGGTGAAGTTCGGCACGCTGCCGCAGTACTCGCTCGGCAACACGCTCGCCAACGCGCAGCTCAAGCCCGAGATCACGCGCTCCAACGAGGTCGGCCTCGAGCTCGGCCTGCTCAACGGCCGCGTGACGTTCGACGGCACCGTGTACGACCGCTACACGAAGAACCAGATCTTCAACGTCACGATCTCGCCCGCGTCGGGCTTCACCAGCAAGGCGATCAACGCCGGCCGCCTGAGCAACAAGGGCGTCGAGGCGCTGATCTCGGTGATCCCGATCCGCCAGCAGGGCGGGCTGACGTGGACCAGCACGTTCAACTACGGCCGCAACCGCAACCGGGTCGACGAGCTGACCGAGGGCGTCTCCTCGATCACGCTCAGCCAGGGCCTCTTCGGTGACATCGCCGTCGAGAACCGCCTCGGCGAGCCGGCCGGCGTCATCCGCACCTACGCGCTCGCGCGCGACGAGCAGGGCCGCCTGATCACGAGCGGTGGCCTGCCGGTGCACGACGACACGCTCTCCACGTTCGGGAACATCCAGGCCGACTGGATCGGCGGCTGGAACAACACCTTCCAGTGGAAGGGCTTCACGGTCAACGCGCTGCTCGACATCCGTCGCGGCGGCAAGATGGTGAGCTACACGAACTACATCGGCGACTACTCGGGCGTCCTCCAGAGCTCCCTCAAGGGCCGCGAGGTGGACTTCGACAACCCGGGCATCACGGTGCAGGGCGTGAACGAGAACGGCACGCCGAACACGACGAAGGTCACGTCGGAGGAGTACTACCAGTCGCTCTTCGGCTCGCTCGAGTACTACATCTACGACGCCAGCTACACGCGCCTGCGTGAGGTCCGCGTCGGCTTCGACCTGCCGAACCGCCTCGCCAGCCGCCTGAACGCGCAGAGCATCAGCGTCGCGCTCACCGGCCGCAACCTGGCGATCTGGAAGAACGTCCCGAACGTCGACCCGGAGTTCGCCTACAACACGGGCAACTTCCAGGGCGTCGAGTACGCGCTCCCGTCCAACCCGCGGAGCATCGGTTTCAGCCTCCGCGTCACGCCGTGATCCGCGGCCCAGGAGAACTCATGACGAAGCTCGCTTCCAAGCGGATCACCGCCGGCCTGGTCGCCGCCCTCGCCCTCGCGGCGACGGCGTGCGACCCGGACAAGCTGACGGAGATCAACACCAATCCGAACAGCCCGACCACCGCGCCGTCCGGCCCGGTGTTCACCAGCGCCGTGCGCAACGCGGCCGTGCGCTGGCTGGGCTCCGACTACAGCCTGCGCGCGACCGAGCTGGTCGCGCAGCACCTGGCCGAGGTCCAGTACCCGGAGAGCGACCAGTACCGTCGCCTCACGGCGAACAGCACGTCGGGCTTCTTCGACGGCGCGTACACCAACGAGCTCAAGGACTTCTCGGAGGTCGTGAAGGTCGGCCTCGAGCTCAAGGAGCCGGGCATCTACGGCCCCGCGATGGCGATGCGCGTCTGGAGCTTCGGCTACCTGACGGACACGTACGGCGACATCCCGTACACGGCGGCCCTCGCCGGCGACTCCGCCGAGTCGGTCATCTCGCCCGCGTACGACGCGCAGCAGGCGATCTACGCCGACTTCTTCAAGACGCTCGAGAAGGTCACGACGGACCTGGCCGCGGCGCCCTCGGGCGGCCGCACGCTCGGCACCGCCGACCCGATCTACTCGGGCAACTCGACGCGGTGGCGCCAGTTCGCCAACTCGCTGCGGGCGCGTGCCGCCATGCGCCTGGCGAACGTCGACGCGGCGACCGCCCGCACGCAGTTCGCGGCCGCGATGGCCGCGTCGGGCGGGCTGCTGGCCTCCAACGCCGACAACGCCCGCATCGTCTGGCCGGGCGGCGTGAACGCCAACAGCAACCCGTGGTCGGTGAACTTCCAGAGCCGCGACGACCATCGCATCTCGGACAAGCTGATGACGGTGCTGCGCGACAACGCCGACCCGCGCGTCGCGGTGTTCGCCCAGCGCGCCGACCGCGACACGACGTCGAACAAGATCGTGAAGTACTGCACGGCGGCGACGCCGTGCTACGCGGGCCTCACGAACGCGCTGACGCACGCCGAGGCGGCGCCGCACGTGCCGTACACGTCGCGTCCGGGCCTCATCCTGTACCCGGCGTCGACCACGTACGGCGTCACCGGCGGCACGGGCGCCACGACCCCGTCCTACCTGCTCACCTACGCCGAGGTCTCGTTCCTGAAGGCCGAGGCGGCGGAGCGCGGCTGGATCACGGGCAGCGCGAAGACGTTCTACGAGGACGGCATCCGCGCCTCGATGAACCAGTGGGGCATCACCGACGCGGCCGCGATCAACGCCTTCATCGCGCAGCCGAGCGTGGCCTACACGCCGGGTGCCACGGGCCTGCGCCAGATCGCGACGCAGAAGTGGGTGGCGCTGTTCACGGACGGCGGGCAGGCGTGGGCCGAGTGGCGCCGCACGTGCCAGCCGGCGACGATCAAGCCGGGGCCGGCCGCGATCATCGCGACGGTGCCGCGCCGCTTCCAGTACTCCACGACGGAGAACCTGACGAACAAGACGAACGTCGATCCGGCGATCGCGCGTCAGGGCGCCGACGACTTCGCGACGCGGATGTACTGGGACAAGAGCCCGACGACGGCTCCGACCTACGTGGCGGGCTGCGGCGCGCGCTGAGCGCGATCGTCTCCCCCGCGTGAACGAAGCGCCCCCCGGCCTCAGGCCGGGGGGCGCTTCGTCATGTGGCCCGTCGGGTCAGCGCGTCCAGACGATCACCGCGCCGCACGGCTGCCGCATGTCGCGGAACTGCGCGGGCACCGTCCCGGGCGCGATGTAGACTTCCATCGCCTCCACGTCGCCGAGCGCGATTGCGGCGTCCAGCTCGTCGCCGACGTTCCGCACCGCGTCCACCCAGACCAGCGGCTGGCAGCCGCGGAAGCGCACGGCCGTCACGGAGCTGTTGGAGGAGGGAAGGAGCCGCACGCCCGGCAGGTCGCGGATCACCTCGCTCAGCCGCTTGCCGGTGCTCGCGTCCAGCTGCTGCCGGTCGATGAAGTGCCCGCGCTTGGCCGCGCGCCGCTCGTAGAAGCCGCGCAGCTTCATCGGGACTTCCGTCTTCTCGGTGACCGCGATCGCCAGCGTGTCGCCCGTCGTGCCGGTCGCCGGCGTGGGCGTCGGCGCGGGGGCGGGGGCAGGCGCCGGCTGCTGCGCGCGCGCCTCGCGCGCGGCGACGGTCGTGAGGACGCCGCCGGCGAGGCAGGCGGCGAGGAGGGTGCGGGCGGTGCGGCGGGAGGTGCGGCTGGCGGTGCGCATGTCGTCTCCTGAGGGGCCGTCGAGAGAATGGACCCATGCAACACGGCCGTCAAGCGAATGCCTGACGGCCGTGCGCACCGGCTCCGGGAGGAGGCCCGGTCAGAGCAGCATCAGCGGGTTCTCGATCAGCCGCCGCAGCGTCTGCAGGAACTTGGCGCCGAGCGCGCCGTCGATGACGCGGTGGTCGCAGCTCATCGTGACGCGCATGCGCTTGCGGACCTGCACCGCGCCGTCCACCACGACCGGCTTCTCCTCGATCCCGCCCACCGCCAGGATCGCCGCCTCGGGCGGGTTGATGATCGCGGTGAACTGGTCGATGCCGAACATGCCGAGGTTCGACACCGAGAAGGTCGAGCCGGTGAACTCCTCGGGCTTGAGCTTGCGCTCGCGCGCGCGCCCGGCGAGCGACTTGGCCTCCTTCGAGATCTGGCCGAGGCGCTTCGTGTCGGCGTCGAAGATCACCGGGGTGATGAGCCCCTCGTCGATGGCCACGGCCATGCCGACGTGCACGCGGCCGAACGTGCGGATCCGGTCGCCGAGCCAGTGCGCGTTGACCTCCGGGTGCATGGAGAGCGCGACGGCCGTCGCCTTGATCACGATGTCGTTGAACGACGCCTTGAACTCGTCGCCCATCGCGGCCAGCTGCGTGCGCAGCTCGGCCGCCTTCTCCATGTCGAACTCCGCCGTCAGGTAGAACGTCGGGATGGGCCCGATGCTCTCCGAGAGGCGCCGCGCGATCGTCTTGCGGATGTTCGTGAGCGGCACGTCGGTG
>CBHYLO010000003.1:0-23249 GCA_966128675.1 uncultured bacterium
TGGCACCGAATTAAAGACCGGCAGAGAAGAGCTGGGGCTGAGCGTCGCCCAGCTACGCGTCCTGTTCGACGGCTGAGGCGCGCGGCTCGTCGGCGCTCGCGGGCTCCCAGCGCGCGAAGCAGCGCCATCCCAACTCGTCGGCGGCGCGCGACTGGTCCGGCGTCCCCCACGCGGTGAACCACCCTTCCTGCTCGGCCGCCCACCGGCAGTCCCAGCGGAAGCGCCAGCTCCGGCGCCCGTCGACGGCGTGCACGTCGATCCCGCCGCGGAAGTCGGCGCAGCCCGACCAGCCGTCCACCTGCACCCGCGCGATGCGCAGCCGCGGCTCCGCGTGCAGCAGGTGCGCGAGCAGGCGCAGGACCTTGATGCGCGGCGACGGGCGGTGGAGCTCCACGCGCGTGGCGGGCTGGCCGTCGGCGTAGGCCAGGACGTCGTCGCGGAACGCCGGCTCGGCGCTCGAGGCGGCGAGCAGCGCGTCGAGCTCCTCGCGGAAGTGGTACGGCAGCATGCTCCGAATCTAGCCGCGCGACGCGCCGCCGCCCGGCCATTGTTCACGCCCCGGGCGTCCGGTAACGTCCCGCGGTCCCGACGGCCGCGCGCGCGGCCTCCCCTCGCTCCCGCCTCGCCGCCATGACCTCGATCCGAGCCGCCGACGACACCTCGCTGCCCGCGCGCGGGTCGGCGGTCGTCGTGGGCGCGGGGCTCGTGGGGCTGGCGACCGCGCTGAAGCTCGCGCGCGCGCGCCCGGACGTGCGCGTGACGGTGCTGGAGAAGGAGGCGCGCGTCGCGGAGCACCAGAGCACGCACAACAGCGGCGTGCTGCACGCGGGACTGTACTACGCGCCCGGCTCGCGGAAGGCGCGGCTCGCGACGGACGGCATCCGGCAGATGACGGCGTTCTGCCGCGAGCAGGGCGTCCGCCACGAGATCTGCGGGAAGGTCGTCGTCGCGGTGGACGACGCGGAGGTCCCGCGCCTGCGCACGCTGCTGGAACGCGGCACCGCCAACGGGCTGCAGGGGCTGCGCTGGCTGAGCGGGGCCGAGCTGCGCGAGATCGAGCCGCACGCTGCGGGCGTGGCGGCGGTGCACGTGCCGGAGGAGGGCATCGCCGACTACCGGGGCGTCGCCGACGCGCTGGTGCGCGTGCTGGCGTCCGAGGGCGTGGAGGTGCGCACGGGCGCGGGCGTGCGCACGCTCGAGCGTCGCGAGGGCCGGTGGCGCGTCGGCACGGACGCGGGCGAGCACGCGGCGGACCTGCTGGTGAACTGCGCGGGGCTGCACTGCGACCGGATCGCGCGCATGGCGCGCGCGACGCCCGCGCTGCGCATCGTGCCGTTCCGCGGCGAGTACTTCGAGCTGCGGCCCGAGCGCGCGTCGCTGGTGCGGCACCTCATCTATCCCGTACCCGATCCCAGCTTCCCGTTCCTCGGCGTGCACTTCACGCGGATGATCGGCGGCGGCGTGGAGTGCGGGCCGAACGCGGTGCTCGCGTTCAAGCGCGAGGGCTACCGCAAGCGCGACGTCAGCCCCACGGACCTCGCGGACGCGCTGACGTTCCGCGGGCTCTGGCGCTTCATGGCGCGCTATCCCGGCATGACGGTGTCGGAGCTGAAGCGCTCGTTCAGCCGGCGGCTGTTCGCGGCGTCGCTGCAGCGCCTCGTGCCCGAAGTGCGCGAGGCGGACCTCGTGCCGGGCGGCGCGGGCGTGCGCGCGCAGGCCATGGCGCCGGACGGCTCGCTCGTGCAGGACTTCGCCTTCGTGCGATCGGAAGGCGCGCTGCACGTGCTCAACGCGCCGAGCCCCGCGGCCACCGCGTCGCTCGCCATCGGCGACGAGATCGTGCGCGAGCTGGGCCTCCCGGCGCACGCGGTGCGATGACCGGGCACGGGATCGACGACGCGACGCTGCGGGCGCGGCTCGACCGGCTCGCGCCGCCGCGCGGCGTGGTCGAGATCGCGGACCGGCTGCTGGACGCGGGCCACGAGACGTGGTGCGTGGGCGGCGCGATCCGCGACGCGCTGCTCGGCCGCCCCTCGCTCGACTGGGACCTGGCGACGTCGGCGACGCCGGCCGAGATGCGCCGCGTCTTCCGGCGCGTGGTCCCCAAGGGCGAGCAGTTCGGGACGCTGGGGCTGTTCGATCGGGACGGCGTGATGCACGAGGTCACGACCTTCCGCCGCGACGTGCAGACCGACGGCCGCCACGCGGTGGTGGAGTTCGGCGCCTCGCTGGACGACGACCTCGCGCGGCGCGACTTCACGATCAACGCGATCGCGTTCTCGCCGCACGGCCGCAGGCTGCACGACCCCTTCGACGGCGTCGGCGACCTGCGGCGCGGCGTCGTGCGCGCGGTGGGCGACGCCGAGGCGCGCCTGCTGGAGGACCGCCTGCGCGCGCTGCGCGCGATCCGCTTCGCCGCCCGCTTCGAGTTCGACTTCGACCCGGCGACGTGGGCCGCCGTGGTCGCGAGCGGGCCGCACCTGGGCCGCCTGTCGGCCGAGCGGGTGCGCGAGGAGCTGGACAAGACGCTGCGGCAGGTCCGGGGGCCGTCGTGGGCGCTGGAGCGGTGGCGCGAGAGCGGCGCGCTCGCCACGCTGATCCCCGCGCTGGCCGACGTGTCGCCCGTCGCGTTCGCGACGCTGGACCACCTGCCGCTTCCGCTGGGCCGCCGCGAGCGCGGCCGCTACCTGCACCGGCTGGCCGCGCCCTGGCTGGAGCGCGACCGCGCCACGGCCGAGCGCTCCCTGCGGGCGCTGCGCTGCTCGAACCTCGAGGTGCGCTGGGTCGCGGACCTGGTGGACCGCTGGCAGCGCGTCGGCGGGTCGATCCGCGCGGCGCTCCTCGCCGACGCGCCGCCGGCCGACGCGGAGCTGCGGCGCTGGGCCTCCGCGGTGGGGCGCGTCAGGGTGGCGGACGTCCTGCGCCTCGGCGCCGCGCGGTGGGCCGCCGAGCGCGGCGTGGGCCGGCCCGCGCCCGACCCGGCGCGCGTGCGCGCGCTGCACCGGCGCATGGTGCGCGTCGCCTACGGCCAGCCGATCGAGCTGGCGGACCTGGCGCTGGATGGCGGCGACCTCCTGTCCGCTGGTATCGCGGCCGGCCGGGGCGTCGGTATCATTCTCCAGCGCCTGCTGGCCGCGGTGGTGGAGGACCCGGCCGAGAACGACCGCGAGCGCCTGCTCGCCCGCGCTCGGCGGCTCGCTGCCGAGTCGCGCGCGGCCTCCGACGCGGGCGCCGCGGCTTCCAACGACTAGCTGAATCTCGTGCAGCATCTGACCACCACGGTACGCCCCGGCCTGGCCCGGCCGCCGGCCCTCGTCGCGCCGCGATGCCGGACCACGTTCCGCCGCGCGCGGCGCGGGCGCGCATGAGCGCGGTCGCGACCGAGCTGCCCGAGGTGGTGCTCGTCACGCCGCGCGTGGTGCGCGACGAGCGCGGCCGGTTCTTCGAGAGCTGGAACGCGGCGCGCTACGCGGCGTGGGGGCTGCCCGACCGCTTCGTGCAGGACAACGTCTCGTACTCGACGGGCGGCGTCGTGCGCGGCCTGCACCTGCAGTTCCCGCACGGGCAGGGGAAGCTCATCTCCGTGCTGCACGGCGAGATCTTCGACGTCGCGGTCGACGTGCGGCGCGGGTCGCCGACGTTCGGACGCTGGTGCGCCGAGCGCCTGTCGGCCGAGAACGCGCGACAGCTGTGGGTGCCCGAGGGCTTCGCGCACGGGTTCATGGTGATCGGGGACGAGGCGCTCGTCACCTACAAGGTCACCGCGCCCTACCGTCCCGAGAGCGAGCTGACGATCGCCTGGGACGATCCCGACCTCGGCATCCCGTGGCCCACCGACGCCGCGACGCGCCTGTCGCCGCGCGACGCGGCGGCGCGGCGGCTGCGCGACGTGCCGGCCGAGCGGCTGCCGCTGTACGAGGTGCGGTCGGACCGAGGGGTCGGGGCGCTGGCGTGAGCGAGCGATCGGCCGGGCGGCCGGCGGTGCTGCTGCTCGGCGGCGCCGGGCAGGTGGGCACGGAGCTGCGGCGCGCGCTCGCGCCGCGCGGCGCGATCGTCGCGCCGTCGCACGCGGAGCTCGACCTCGCGGACGCCGACGCGCTGCGGCGCACGGTGCGCGGCGTCGCGCCGCAGGCGATCGTGAACGCCGCCGCGTACACCGCGGTCGACCAGGCGGAGCGCGAGCCCGCGCTGGCGCACGCGATCAACGGGGACGCGCCCGGCGTGCTCGCGGAGGAGGCGGCGCGGCTGGACGTGCCGCTCGTGCACTACTCCACGGACTACGTGTTCGACGGCACGGCGGCGGTGCCGTACGACGAGGGCGCGGCGACGGCGCCGCTGAGCGTCTACGGCGCGTCGAAGCTGGCGGGCGAGCGCGCGGTGCTGCAGGGCGGGGCCCGCGCGCTCGTGCTGCGCACGAGCTGGGTGTACGGCGCGCACGGCCGCAACTTCCTGGCGACCATGCTGCGGGTCGCGCAGCGCGCGGACGACGCGCCGGTGCGGGTCGTCGGCGACCAGCGCGGCGCGCCCACCAGCAGCGCCTTCCTCGCCGACGCCACCGCGCGCCTGCTCGCCGGCGCCGAGGCGAGCGGCGCGTGGGGCCTGTACCACGTGGCCGCCGCGGGCATGACGACGTGGTGCGAGTTCGCCCGCGCGATCTTCGCGGGTGCCGCGCGACGCGGCATGCGCGTGCCGCGCGTCGAGTGCATCACGACCGCGGCGTACGCGTCGCCGGTGACGCGTCCCGCGTACTCGGTGCTCGACACGTCGCGCGCCGCGCGCACCTTCGGCCTGGTGGCCGAGTCGTGGCAGGCGCAGCTCGAGCGCGTGCTCGACGCGCGCCTCGGTCCGGCCCTCTCCCTCGTTCCGGAGCCCTCCTGATGCTCTTCCGCGGCCGCCAGCCCGCGCCGTCCGTGTGGCGTCGGTTCCGCTCGGGCGCGGACGACTTCTCGTTCACGCGCCAGGGCGACCACTACGAGGCGCGCGTCGCGGCCAACGCCGAGCGCGCGGTGGACCTGCTGCACGCGCTGGCGGAGCACCTGCCGCCGGCGGTGGACGTCGCGCTCGAGGACGTGCGCGACGGGCGCAAGTGGACGGGCGTGGACGTCGGGCTGCCCGACGTGCGCGAGGCGATCGCGCGGCTGAAGGTGCCGCTCGCCGTCTACGGCGGCGTCGAGCTCGCGGTGTACACGAGCGAGGACCAGCTGACGCTGACGCCGGACCTCGAGCTGTACGTGTTCTCACGCACGGACCGCTGGCTCTACATCCTGCAGGGCAAGGGGCTCGTCGAGACGATGACGGCCGCGCCCGAGGCGTGGCGGCTGCGCCCCGACGAGCTGGGGCCCGCGCCCGAGCTCACCGACGCGCTGGGTGCGACCGCCGAGCGGCTGGGGCTGGGCGCCCAGTGAACGCGGCGGCCTTCGGGTTCGCGATCATCGCGGCGCTGGCCAACCTCGCGGGCGCCGTGGCGGTGACGTCGCGGCGGCGCTGGAGCGTGCGGTCGCTGGAGACGATGGTCGCGCTCTCCGCCGGCTTCATGATCGCCGTCGCGCTGGCCGACGTGCTGCCCGAGGCGATCGAGCAGGGCGGGCGGCGCGCCGCGGTCATCGCGGTCATCGGCTTCCTGCTCGTGCACCTCACGCAGCACGTGTTCGCGCGGCACTTCCACTTCGGCGAGGAGACGCACCACGTCACGCCGGTCGTCAGCGCGTCGGCGCTGGTGGGGCTGCTGCTGCACACGTTCGTGGACGGCGTGGCCATCGCGAGCGGCTTCGCGGTGAGCCGCGAGCTGGGCGTGCTCCTCTCGACGGCGATCTTCCTGCACAAGCTGCCCGAGGGGCTCGCGATCTCGAGCCTCTTCCTCGCGTCCGGCCTCGGCCGCGCGCGCGCGCTCGGCGCGGCGGCGCTGCTCGGCGCGGCGACGCTGGTGGGCGTGCTGGTGGCGGAGGCGACGAAGCTCGTGGGCGACGTGGGGCTCGCGCTGTCGGGCGGCGTGACGCTGTACGTCGCGGCGTGCAACCTGGTGCCCGAGTTCCAGTCGAAGCGCGGCTGGCAGCTGCCGACGGCGTTCTTCGCCGGCAGCGCGCTGTACTTCGCGGCCCGGGCGCTCATCGGCGGACACTGAGCGGGACACGAAGCATGGGCGCGAAGCGCAGCCGGACCAAGGCGCAGGACACGCTGTTCGCGGCGGCGCGGCGCGAGCGCGAGGCGTCCGGCGCGCCGCTCGCCGCGCGCATGCGCCCGCGCACGCTCGGCGAGTACGTCGGGCAGCAGCACCTGCTCGCGCCCGGCCGCCCGCTGCGCGAGGCGATCGAGCAGGGACGCGTCGGCTCGATGATCTTCTGGGGGCCGCCGGGCACGGGGAAGACGACGCTCGCGCGGCTCATCGCCAACACCACCGACCGCGCGTTCGTCCCGTTCTCCGCCGTCACCGAGGGCGTGCCGCGCGTGCGCGAGATCGTCGCCGAGGCGGCGGAGCGGTGGGACCTCGAGGGGCGGGGGACGATCCTCTTCGTCGACGAGATCCACCGCTTCAACCGCGGCCAGCAGGACGCCTTCCTGCCGCACGTCGAGAGCGGGACGGTCACGCTGGTGGGCGCGACGACGGAGAACCCATCGTTCGAGATCGTCGGCGCGCTGCTGTCGCGCACGCGCGTGTTCGTGCTGGAGCCGCTGTCGACAGACGACCTGGAGCTGCTCCTGCGCCGCGCGCTGACGGACGCGGAGCGCGGGCTGGGCGCGCAGGGGATCGCGGCGGACGACGACGCGGTCGCGCTGCTGGCGCGGCTGGTGGACGGCGACGCCCGCCGCGCGCTGACGGTGCTGGAGGCCGCCGCGGAGTCGATCGGCACGGGCGGGCGGCTGACCACGGCCGCCGTGCAGGAGGCGCTGCAGCGGCGCGTGCCGCGCTACGACAAGACGGGCGAGGAGCACTTCAACATCCTCTCCGCCTACCACAAGTCGCTGCGCGGGAGCGACCCGCAGGGCGCGCTGTACTGGATGGCGCGCATGATCGAGGGGGGCGAGGACCCGATGACGATCTTCCGCCGCGCGATCGCGATGGCGTCGGAGGACATCGGGCTCGCCGACCCGGAGGCGCTGAAGCTGGCGATCGCCGCCCGTGACGCCTATCACATGCTCGGGGCGCCCGAGGGCTACCTGCCGCTCTCGCAGCTGACGATCTACCTCGCGACCGCGCCCAAGTCGAACCGCTCGTACATGGCGCTGCACGCCGCGCTGGAGGCGGCCCAGCAGACGCCCGCGGCGCCCGTTCCGCTGCACATCCGCAACGCGCCGACGCAGCTGATGAAGGAACTGGGGTACCACGCGGGGTACCAGTACGCGCACGCCTCCCCCGAGGCATACATCCCGCAAGAGTACCTGCCCGAGGAGCTGCGGGGGACGGCCTTCTACGAGCCCGGACCCTTTGGCTACGAGCGGGAGATCGCCAAACGGCTGGCCTGGTGGGACGAGCGGCGGCGCCGCGTGTCCCCGGCCGACGACGCGGCGCGACCTCCCGAGGGGACGGACCGGTCATCGGACGACGCGACGGGCGAGAGCGCCACGCGCGGCGGCGACGACCACTGACGGCGCGGGCTCCGCGCCCGCGGAGGATCCACACATGCGCAGTCGATTCGTCGGAGCAGTCGCCGCCGCGCTTCTCGCCGTGACCACGGCCGCCTGCGCGACGCTGGGCCGCGCGGTCTTCGAGGAGCCGGTCGTGAACTTCCGGAACGTCGAGGTGAAGGGCCTCGGCCTCTCGGGCGGCAGCCTGGACGTCGTGCTCAGCGTCTACAACCCGAACGGCTTCCGCCTGGACGCGACGCGGCTGACCTACGCGCTGCAGGTCGACTCGATCCAGGTCGGGACGGGCGCGCTGGACCAGGAGTTCGTGGTCCAGGAGAAGGACTCGTCGATCGTGCGGCTGCCGGTCTCGTTCACGTACGCCGGGCTGGGCGCGGCGGGCCGGCAGCTCATCCAGTCGGGGAGCGTGAACTACCGCGTCCTCGGCGACTTCACCGTGAAGACGCCGCTCGGCAGCTTCACGCGGCCGTACTCGGGCACGGGCCGCTTCTCGGCGCTCAGCGGCACCCGCTGAGCCTTCCGGCGGGGGGGCGCCCCCCCCCCCCCGCCGGGCCCGCCCGGGCGCGCGCCCCCCGCCCCCGCGCGGCGGGGGGGCCCCCCCCGCCCCCGCCCCCCCCCCCGGGGGCGCGGCGCCCCCCCCCCCCGTCCGCACCCGCCGGCCGGCGCCCCCGCGAGCCTCGCTTGCGGCGGGCGCCGGTCGCGTAGCAGCATTCAGCAGCATCCGACGGGGCCGCGAGCGCGGCCCCACCGCATCCCTCGTGAGGAGCCTCCCATCGCACGCGACCTGATCGATCTCGTCCCGCCCGTCGAGCGCGCCCTCCTGGTGGGCGCCCCGCTCAAGCGCTCGTCGGACCGCCACCTCGTGGAGGAGCACCTCCAGGAGCTCGCCCGCCTGGCCGACACCGCGGGCGCCGAGGTGGTGGGCTCGCTCACCCAGCAGCTCGACCGGCCGCACCCGGGCACGTACCTGGGCAAGGGCAAGATCGAGGAGCTGAAGCAGCTCGCGGCGAGCCGCGAGGCGACGCTCGTGCTCTTCGACGACGAGCTCTCGCCCGCGCAGGGCCGCAACATCGAGCAGGCGCTGGGCGTCCGCGTGATGGACCGCGCGGAGCTGATCCTCGACATCTTCGCCACCCGCGCGCGCACCAACGAGGCGAAGATGCAGGTGGAGCTGGCGCAGCTCGAGTACCTGCTGCCGCGGCTGACGCGGATGTGGACCCACCTCGAGAAGTTCCGCGGCGGCATCGGCATGCGCGGTCCCGGCGAGACGCAGCTGGAGACCGACCGCCGGCTCATCAACCACCGCATCAAGATCCTCAAGGAGCGGCTGGCCGACGTGCTGCGCTCGCGCGAGGTGCAGCGCGCGTCGCGCCGTCGCGAGTTCCGCGCGGCGCTCGTCGGCTACACGAACGCCGGCAAGTCGTCCATCCTGCGCGGCCTCTCGGGCGCGGCCGACGTCTTCGTCGAGGACCGGCTGTTCGCCACGCTCGACCCGCTGACGCGCGAGACGACGCTGGGCGAGGGGTACCGCGTGCTGGTGACCGACACGGTCGGCTTCATCCGCAAGCTGCCGCACGACCTGGTGGCGTCGTTCCGCGCGACGCTCGAGGAGACGCGCGAGGCCGACCTGCTGCTGCACGTCATCGATGCGAGCCACCCGAGCTGGGAGGAGCAGCGCGAGGTCGTGGAGGAGGTGCTGGCGGAGATCGGCGCGCAGGAGCGCCCGGTGCTCTACGTCTTCAACAAGATCGACGCGCTCGATCCGGAGAGCGTCGAGGCGCTGCGCGCCCGCGCCGCCGGCGAGGGCATCGACGCGGTGTTCGTCTCCGCGCTGCAGCCGGAGGGGCTGCTGGCGCTGCGGGCGGCGCTGCGCACGCGCGCGGAGCAGGCCTTCCCGCTCGTGGCGCTCACGCTGCCGGCGGAGGACGGATCGCTGCTGGCGCGGCTCTACAAGATGGCCGACGTGGTGGACGTGGCGTCGGACGACGGCGCGCTGCGGGTGACGGCGCGCATCCCCAACTGGCTGATGCCCGAGCTGGCGGCCTACCGCGCGAGCTGACGCGCGGCCGATCCCTTCGCACGTCCTCCATGCACACCGATTCCTCGTCGGGCGCGCGCGCGCGTCCGCGCAAGGGCATCATCCTGGCCGGCGGCGCGGGCTCGCGCCTGCACCCGCTGACGCTCGCGGTCAGCAAGCAGCTGCTGCCGGTGTACGACAAGCCGATGATCTACTTCCCGCTGTCCACGCTGCTGCTGGCGGGGATCCGGGAGATCCTGCTGATCTCGACGCCGTACGACCTCCCGCGCTTCCGCGACCTGCTGGGCGACGGCTCGCAGTGGGGCGTCTCGTTCGCGTACGCCGAGCAGCCGGAGCCGAACGGGCTGGCGCAGGCGTTCGTGATCGGCCGCGACTTCCTCGCCGGCGATCCGTCCGCGCTGATCCTCGGCGACAACATCTTCTACGGCAGCGGCATGATCGAGCAGCTGCAGCGCGCCTCGGCGACGCCGGCCGGCGCCACGATCTTCGGCTACCGGGTGCGCGACCCCGAGCGGTACGGCGTGGCGGAGATCGCGGCCGACGGACGGGTGCTCGGGATCGAGGAGAAGCCCACGCAGCCGAAGTCGCAGTGGGCGGTGACGGGGCTCTACTTCTACGACGCGCAGGTGAGCGACATCGCGGCCGGGCTCCAGCCCTCGGCGCGCGGCGAGTACGAGATCACCGACGTCAACGTCGAGTACCTGCGCCGCGGCCAGCTGCGCATGGAGCTCCTGAGCCGCGGGACCGCCTGGCTCGACACGGGCACGCACGAGTCGCTGCTGGAGGCGTCGAGCTTCGTGCAGACGATCGAGAAGCGGCAGGGGCTCAACATCGCCTCGCCCGACGAGATCGCGTGGCGGCTGGGGCTGATCGACGTGGACCAGCTGGAGCGCCTCGCGGCGCGGCTGGGCAAGAGCAGCTACGGCGCCTACCTGCGCTCGCTGGTGCAGGACGGCCGGCGCGACGGCCGCACGCTCTGACCGCCGCGCCGCGCGACGACGCGGCGCGCCACGACAGGGCGCGCCACGACAGGGCGCGCTACGACGCGGCGCGCTTGTCCTGCTGGAAGGCGTCGTACTCGCGGATGTAGTCCGCCTCGTCGTACGAGGCCGACGCGAGCACCAGGCAGACGGCGCCCGACGAGAAGTTCTCGAGCTCGCGCCAGATCATCGGCGGCAGCAGCAGCCCGCGGAACGCCCGGTCGAGTCGGATCGTGCGGCGCTCGTGCCCGTCGTCGATGAGGATGTCGAACGCGCCGCTGGCCGCGACGATGAGCTGCCGCAGCTCGCGGTGCGCGTGGCCGCCGCGCGCCTCGCCACCGGGCACGTCGTAGAGGTAGTAGACGCGCTCGATGGGGAAGGGGACGTCGCGCTCCCCCTCGACCGGCGTCAGCGAGCCGTCGGGCGTGACGAAGCGCGCCAGGTCCACCAGGCGGCAGTCGTCGAGGCGCGTGTGGGCGTGGCTCACGGGGCCCCCGCGCGCCAGCGCTGGAACAGCTCGTAGTCGCGGAGGTAGTCGCCCGCGTCGTACGGCGTGGACGCCGCCACGAAGCACACCGCGTTGGTGGCGAAGTTGCCGATGCGGCGCCAGAGCCCCGGCGGGACGTGCAGCCCCACGTGCGAGCGGTTGAGCGTGAAGGTGCGCCGCTCGGTGCCGTCGTCCACCGTCACGTCGAAGCTGCCGGAGAGCGCGATGATCAGCTCCTCCGCCTCGTGGTACGCGTGGCCGCCGCTCCGGTCCCCGCCGCCGGGGACGTCGTAGACCCAGTACACGCGCCGGATGCCGAACGGCACGCCGCGCCGCGACTCGGCGAAGGTCAGCGCGCCGCGCGGATCGGAGATGCGCGGCAGGTAGACGAGGCGCGCCTCGCGCAGCGCCCGCGGCGCGCGCGCGCTCACCCCTCCTCCCGCAGCGCCCAGCCGACGCCCGTGCGGCCGTACCCGTTGCCGTTGTAGAACAGGTACGCGCGCCCGCCGCGGCGCACGACCGCGGGGTACGACATCATCTCCGAGTCCCAGCCCTCGGGCGAGCACGCGAGCCCGAGATCGTCGGTCGCCATCCGCCAGCGGCGCCCGTCCTCGGAGCGCGCGTAGCGCAGCCGGTAGTTCTCGGCGCGCGTCGCGCCGGCGAACCACATCTCGTAGCCGCGCGCGGGATCGTGCAGCACGAACGGCCGCCCGACGCGGTGCTCGTCCGCCGCCACGTCGATGCTCACCTCGCCGCGGTCGGGGAAGTGGATGCCGTCGGGCGACTCCATGTACCGGATGTTGTAGACCGCGCGCGTGTGGCCGTCGGCGTCCGGCGCCTCGAAGGTGCTGCCGCCGCCGTACCACGCCTGCCACGCCGCGCCGTTCCAGCGCACCGAGTGGATCACGCGGAAGAGCAGCTCGTCCTCCGTGCGGTCGACGACCGGCGTGTGCTGCACGCGCTCGAAGTGGCGGCCGCCGTCGCGGCTCACCGCCAGCCCGCCGAAGACGTGGAAGCGCACCTGCCGCGGCAGCAGGTAGCCCGCGTAGTAGAGGTAGATGCCGTCGTCGCGCCGCACGACGGCGCACGGCACCACGCCGTTGTCGTCGAAGCAGCCGGGCGCGCCGACGTCGAGCGCCGGCGTCGTCGCGACGTCCAGCACCCGCGACGGGTCGTCGGCGTCCACCTCGATCCAGCCGACGCGGCTGACGCCCGCCTCGTCGCGCATGCCGAGGTAGAGGCGGATGCGATTCTCCGCCTCGAGCAGCAGCGGCGTGGGCTGGAGCGCGGAGTGCGCCGCCCACGGCCGCTCCCCCGCAGGCGCGAAGATGCGCCCCATCTTGCGCCAGCTCACCGCAGCGCCTCCGGCACTTTCCAGGTGTCGTAGCTCGACTTCTCGAGCGGCTTGGCGGGGTTGCCGACGTAGACCTTCCCGGGCTCGGTGTTCCGGACGACGACCGAACCCATGCCCACCGTGCAGTCGCGGCCGATGGTGAGGTGGTCGCCGACGCACGCGTTCACGCCGATGAACGACGACTCGCCTACGTCGCAGTAGCCCGAGATCACGGCGTGCGACGTCATGAACACGTGGTCGCGCACCACCGTGCGGTGGCCGATGTGGTTGCCGCTCCAGAGCACCACGTCGTTGCCGATCTTCACGTGGTACTGCAGGACGTTGTGCTCGAAGACGAAGCTGTTCTCGCCGATCTCGACGTTGTGCCAGACGAACGCGCGCGAGCTGACGTACTTCGCGATCGGGTAGCCGCGGTCGCGGGTGGCGGCGTAGAGCCGCGCGCGCACGCGGTTGAGCTGCGTGTTGGTGATCGCGACGAACGCCGAGTGGTCGTCGGGCGGGTGCGTGCGCTCCAGGTCCTCGACCGAGACGATGGGCAGGTCGAACAGCGAGGGCGCGTCGCGGTAGCGGTCCTCGACGGCGAACGCGACGACCTCGTACGGCGAGTCGTGCGTGAAGTACTCGTACGCGATCTCGGCGAACTCGCCGGCGCCGATGAGGACCAGCTTGCGGGGCGTCGTCATGGGGAAGTCGTCAGTGCGCGAGGTCGAGCGCGAGGGTCTCGCGCAGCACGCCGCGGCCGCCGAACCCCTCCTTGAAGGCGAACAGCCCCAGGTTGGGGCGGCGCCCGGCGTCCTCGGTGGACATGCCGAGGTTCAGGTACTGGTAGCCGCCCGCGGCGGCCATCTCGACGAGGTGGTGCAGCACCGCGTTCACGGGACAGAGGTGCAGCGCGTCGGCGCGGCTGGCGATGTACTGCACGTGCAGCGCGCGCGCGTTCGCGACCAGCACCACCGCGCCCGCGATGACGCGGCCTTCATGCTGCGCCAGCACGAGGCGCACCGCGTCGGCGCCGACGCACGCGCGCAGCCGCGCGAACGCCTCCAGCGAGTGCGTGGGCCGCGCCTCGTGGCGCGCGCGCAGGTTGTCCTCCAGCATCGGCCAGAACGCCGCGTAGTCGTCCGACGCCGCGACGACGACGCCCGCGCGCTCCGCCTTGCGCACCTGGTTGCGCGTCTTGCCGTCGAAGCTCGCGAGCGCGTCGCCCGGCGTGATGGCGCCCGTCGGCACGGCGACCTCCAGCTCGCGCGACAGCACCGTGAACCCGCGCAGCCACAGCGCGTAGTCCGACTCGTCGCTCGGCATCGCGTGGAAGATGCGGAACGGGTTGCGCACCACCATGCGCCGCGCGCCGCGGTCGCGCGCGTGCGCCAGCGCGAGGTCCACCATCTCCAGCGTCGCCGCGGCGCCCACCTCGGGCGCGACGACGAAGCCGCCGTACGTCGAGCGCGGATGCGAGTGCAGCACCGCGTCCGCCCCGCCCGCGCCGAGCAGCGCCGCCGGCAGCACGCCGACCACGCGCGCGCGGTCGCGGAACAGCAGCGACGCGTCTTCCCGCGCGTTGGCGTCGTTGTGCGCGAAGAAGCGGCGCGTGTGGAGCAGCGTGCCGTTGCGAGCGCGCTCCGCGACGAAGGCGTCCCACTCGTCGGCCCGGCTGTCGGAGTACGGCTCTGCGAGGATCGGCATGAGGGGCGGACGCGGTACCGGCTCTGGCGTTCCAGCGTGCCGGCGTCCCGCGCGCGACTCGTGGGCGCGGGCGGTGCAAGGGCGTTCGGACCCGATTATAGTAATCGCGCAGTCCGGTGAGCACAGTGGCGACGCGTGCCGCCGCCGCCGCGAGCCATCCGGCACCTCCCGCCGACGTTCGCGATCCGTCGCTCACCCGCCGTCCCCGCTCCGTGCACGTGCGCGTCCCGTTCCTCGACCTCCAGGCCCCACACCAGGAGCTCCGCGCCGAGATCGACGCGGCGATCGCCGAAGTGCTCGACCGCGGGTGGTTCATCCGCGGCCAGATGCTCGAGGCGTTCGAGGCCGAATTCGCGCAGTACTGTGGCGTGCGTCACACGGTGGGGCTCAGCAACGGCCTCGACGCGCTGCACCTCGTGCTGCGCGCGTGGGACGTCGGCCCGGGCGACGAGGTGATCGTCCCCTCGCACACCTTCGTCGCCACCTGGCTGGCGGTCAGCTTCGCCGGCGCGACGCCGGTCCCGGTGGAGGTCGACCCGGCGACCTACACGATCGATCCGGACGCGATCGCGCGCGCCGTGACGCCGCGGACCCGGGCCGTGATCCCCGTGCACCTCTACGGGCAGCCGGCCGACATGACGGGCGTCATGGCGGTGGCCGAGCGCCACGGGCTGCGCGTGCTCGAGGACGCGGCGCAGGCGCACGGCGCCCGCGACCAGGGCCGGCTCGTGGGCGCGCTCGGCCACGCCGCGGCGTTCAGCTTCTATCCCGGCAAGAACCTGGGCGCGATCGGCGACGCCGGCGGCATCACGACCGACGACGCGGCCCTCGCCGACCGGGTGCGCCGCCTGGCCAACTACGGCTCGTCGCGGAAGTACGTGCACGAGGAGGCCGGCTTCAACGCGCGCCTGGACGAGGTGCAGGCCGCCGTGCTGCGGGTGAAGCTGCGCCGGCTGGACGAGTGGAACGCCCGCCGCGCGCAGCTCGCGGCGCGCTACGCGGCGGCGCTGGCCGACGGCCCCGTGGCGCTGCCGCAGGTGCGGGACGGCGCGGAGCCCGTCTGGCACCTGTTCGTCGTGCGGAGCGCGGCCCGCGACCGCCTGGCCGCGCATCTGGAGGCGCACGGCGTCCAGACCCTCGTGCACTACCCGACGCCGCCCCACCGTCAGGCCGCGTACGCCGCCCTCGCGCCGGCGACGGCCGACGCCGACCGGTGGCCGCTCGCCACCCGGCTGGCGAACGAGGTGCTGAGCCTCCCCATGGGCCCGCACCTCTCGGAGCGCGACGTCGACCACGTGGCGGCCGCGCTGCGGGCGTTCGACGGGCCGTGAGCCTGCGCAGCCCGATCCCGGCGGCGGTCGCGGCGCGCTGGCAGCGCCTCCGCCCGACGGACGGGGACGCGCCGGCGCCGCATCGCGCCGCGTGGTGGGCGATCGCGCGGACGGCGGCGTCGCGCGGGGCGAACATGGCCGCGCTCCTCCTCGTGACGATGCTGACGACGCGTGCGCTGGGGCCCGCGGGGCGGGGCCACATGGCGGCCGCCTACGGCTGGGTGACGCTGTTCGGCACGCTGGGCTACCTGAGCCTCTCGCAGGTCATCGCGCATCGGGCCGCCCGCGAGCGCCCGGGCGCCTGGGTGGCGGAGTCGGTCGGCAGCCTGCTGGCGATCACGGCGGTCGCGACGCTGGTGGGCTGGGGGGTGGCGGCCTCCGCGTTCTTCGTGGGGTGGCCGCCGCTCTTCACCGCGATCCCGGGCGGCGTGCTGGCGGCCGCCTTCGCGGGGCTCCCGCTGCTGCTCCTGATCGAGAGCTCGAGCTCCATCCTGATCGGCCTCGGGCGGCTCGACACCCTGAACCGCGCCGTGCTGGCCGGGGCGGGCATGAGCGTCCTCGCCACCGTCGTCGCCGTGGTGGTGCTGGACGGCGGCGCCGCGGGCGGCATCGCCGGGCTGCTGGCCGCGAACGTCGTGCTGGTCTACGTCGCGCTGCGCGCGGCGCACGCGGCCGCGGGGCGGTTCCGCCCTACCTGGGCCGGCGTGCGGCGGCTGCTGCACGGCGGGGCGCAGCTGCACGTGACCGCGGTGGCGTCGTTCCTGTCCGCGCAGGCAGGCACGCTCATCCTCTCGCGCTACCGCCCGGGCGCGGAGGTGGGGCAGTACCACCTCGCGCTGCAGCTCACGGTCGCCCTGCAGCTCCTCTCGTCGGCGATGAGCACCGTCGGCTACGCGAAGGTGACCGAGCTGGGGCCGGACGCCGCGTGGACCGTGCAGCGCCGGCTCCTGATGACCGCGATCGGGGCCACGACGCTCCTCGGCGTCGTGGGCGCCGTCTTCGCGCCGCTGATCCTGCGGCTGGTCGGCGGGGCCGCGTTCCTCCCCGCGGTGCCGATCCTGCGACTGCTGCTGCTGACGACCGTCGGCGCGGCGGTGTCGGCCGTGATGGCCAGCCAGTGGATCGCCCGGGGGCTCTTCCTGCAGGTCTCGGCGACGAGCCTGGTGTGCGGCGCCGGCGCGGTCGTCGCCAACCTGCTCCTCGTCCCGCGCCACGGCGCGGTCGGCGCGGCCTGGGCCGCGGTCGGCACCTACGCCCTCGGCACCCTGATCAACCTCGGGCTCGCGCTGCGCCTGGAGCTGCGCTGGCGCCGGGCCGCCCGGCCATGACGCCGACCGTCTCCGTCTTCCTCCCGACCTACCAGCACCGCGCGTTCATCGCCGACGCGCTCGACTCGGTGCTGGCGCAGGACGGGTGCGACTTCGAGATCGTCGTCGGCGACGACGGCTCGACCGACGGCACGCGCGAGATCGTCGCGGAGTACGCGGCGCGCCATCCGGGGGTCGTCGTGCCGCTGCTGTCGCCGGTGAACACGGGCATCACGGCCAACCAGAACCGGGTGCTCGCCGCCTGTCGCGGGGAGTTCATCGCGTTCTTCGCGGGCGACGACCTCTGGCTGCCGGGGAAGCTGCGCAAGCAGCTGGCGTGGTTCGCCGAGCATCCGGACGCCGTCATCTGCTACACGAACGTCGAGGAGTTCGACAGCGACACCGGGCGCCGGCTGCGCCTCCAGCACATGCCGGGGGCCAACCCGTTCCGCGAAGGCTCGGTCGAGCAGCTCTTCCTCTCGCCCGCGTTCTTCAACGGCACCTCGGCCATGGCGCGCCGCAGCGCGTGCCCGCCCCACGGCTACGAGCCGTCGCTGTCCATCGTCTCCGACTGGCTGTTCTGGGTCGAGACGGCGATCAACGGGCGCGTCGGGTTCGTGCCGGAGGTGCTGGCGCGCTACCGGCGGCACGCGCACAACATCACGAACGGCGTCGAGCGCATCGTGCGGGAGCAGCTGCTGGCGCTCGACCTGGTCGAGCGCCGCCATCCCCAGCTGGCGGAGCTGGCCGCGGGGCTGCGTCCGCGCCTGCTGTGGGGCGGGGCGCTGGGCGCCACCAAGCGCGGCGACTACGCGCTCGCGCACGCGCTGCTGGCGTCGCTCGCGGACTGGCGGCGCGCCCGGGGCGCCGCGATGCCGTGGCGCGAGCGCGTGCTGCCCGCGGTGCTGCGGCTGGACCGCCGGCGGCTCCTCGGCCGGCTGGCCTCCAGCCCGAGCGGGCCGCTGCGGGCGCTGCGCGGGCGCACGTCCGGCGGCGCGTAGGCGCGGGCGGGGGAGCGCCGGGCGCGCTTCCCAACGCTCCCGTGCCGGACCAGATTGCGCGTCGTCGCACCGCCAGCGCGGCTTCCCGGCGTCGTCCGCCCGGTGAGTCGCGCGCTCTTGCCGCTCCCGCTCCCGATGTCCGCTTCCAACCGCCTGAAGGACCTGTCGCAGCACTTCGCGTTCGGCGCGAACTGGGCGGACTACGCGCGCGGCGTGGACGAGGAGCGGATCGGCCACGCCCGGGAGGCGCTGGAGCGGCTGCTGGGGGACGCGGTGCGCGGCCGCTCCTTCCTCGACGTGGGCTGCGGGTCGGGCATCCACTCGCTGGCGGCGGCGCAGCTGGGCGCCGCGCGCGTGCTGGCCACGGACCTCGACCCGCTGTCGGTGGCCACGACGCGCCGGATGCTGCGCGACCACGCCCCCGCGGACGCGGACTGGACCGCGCGGCAGATCAGCGTCTTCGATCTCGACCCGGCGGCCCTCGGCACCTTCGACGTCGTGTACTCGTGGGGCGTGCTGCACCACACCGGCGCGATGTTCGAGGCGATCGCGTCGGCCGCGCGCCTGGTGGCGCCGGGCGGGCTGCTGTGCCTCGCGCTGTACCGGCGCACGCTCCTCTGCCCGCTGTGGCGCGCGGAGAAGCGCCTGTACACGCGGCGCAGCCCGCGGACGCAGCGCCTCATGAGCGGGCTGTACAAGCGGGCGTTCCAGATGGGGATGCGGCTCACGGGGCGCGACCCGCAGCGCCACGAGGCCGAGTATCGCGGGCGCCGCGGCATGAGCCTCGACCACGACATCCACGACTGGATGGGCGGCTATCCCTACGAGTCGATCGGACCGGAGGCGCTGCGCCGCTTCGTCGAGCCGCTCGGCTTCGCCGTCGAGCGGCAGTGGGTCCGCCCGGGCGGGATCGGGCTCTTCGGCTCGGGCTGCGACGAGCACCTCTTCCGCCGCCTGTGAGCTCGCCCCTCGCCCCCCAGCCGCCGAGTCCCGGGCTGCCGCTCGTCTCGGTGATGCTGCCGACATACAACCAGGTCGACTTCATCGAGGAGGCGGTCCGTAGCGCGGTCGAGCAGGACTACCCGCGCGTGCAGGTCGTCGTGGCCGACGACGGCTCGACCGATGGGACCGACCGCGTGGTCGCGGAGCTGGCGGCGCGCTATCCCGACCGCGTGGTGCCCATCGTCGGCGAGGGGCACGTCGGCATGACGCTGAACTGCAACCGGGCGCTGGCCCGGTGCACGGGCGATCTGGTCGCCTTCCACGCCGGCGACGACGTCTTCCTGCCGGGCAAGCTGCGGCGCCAGGTGGACTGGTTCGCCGAGGACGCGCGCCGCGTGCTGTGCGGGCACGACGTGGAGGCGTTCGACAGCCGGACGGACGCCCGCATGTACCTGATGTCGGAGATCGTCCCGCTCACGAGCGGCGAGGGCGCCGCGGCGTTCATCTGCCGCGGGACGCTGTTCGGCGGCGTCTCCATCATGGTGCGGGCGAGCGCGCTGCCGCCCTGGCGCTACGACCCGCGCGTGGCCTTCGCGGCCGACTGGCTGATGTGGATGGAGGTGCTCGCGCACGGCGGCCACTTCGGGTACGTGCCGGGCGTGCTGGCGCGCTACCGCCGCCACCCCGAGAACGTCTCGCGCAACCACGGCGCGACCCGGCGGGACGACCAGTACGTGTCGCTGGCGCTGGTCGAGTCGCGCTATCCGTGGCTGCTCGACGCCTGCCGCGTGGGGCGCGGGGCGCTCCACCGGAGCCACGGCATCGCCGCGCTGCGCGAGGGCGACGCGCGGCTGGCGCGGCGCTACTTCGGCGCCGCGTTTCGCGAGCACGCGACGCTGCTGGACGGCGGGGGCTACTTGACGACCTTCGTGCCCAACGCCGCCGGCCTGCTGAACCGCCTGCGCCCCAAGCTGCAGGCCTGAGCGCGCGGCGGCGCGAGTACGCTCGCGTCCGGTAACCGACGCGCCGATGCGGAGGTACGAACGCGAGGCGCGCTCGCGGAACTGTGACGCTCGTCGCAGCGCCGGCCTACCATCCGACCTCCGAACCGGTCATCATGACTGGTGCTCGAAGGCGCGGGAGCGGCCCGGGGCGTGCGACGTCGCGCGCCGCCGCCCTGCGTCCTCGTGCCCGTCGGTCGCCGCGGTGTCCCGTGCCGCCGGACCGAGAAGGTCATCAACCCGCTCATCATGCCGTCGTCGTCGTCGCACCCGCCCCGCTACCCGATCGTCGCCGCCCGTCGCACCGTCAAGTCGGCGATCGACTTCGCGTCCGGGGCGCTGGCCGTCGTGCTCGCCGTCATGCTGTCCGAGTCGGCCAGCCGGCCCGGGTCCGAGGCCGTCGTCACGCTCGCCCTCGTCGTCGGCGCGCTGGTCGCGGCGCTGAACGGCCTCGCCGGCGGGCACCGCTACGTGTGGAGCTACACGGGCGTGCGCGAGATCCTCGTGTTCGGCGGCACGGGCGCCCTGACGACGGGCGTCCTGCTCGCGGCGCGCGCGGGCTGGGGGCTGCCGCTCGACACCGACACGGTGGTGCTGGTCGGCCTGCTGCTGTTCATGATCGGGCTGGGCGTGCGCACGCTGCGGCGCCTGCAGGTCGAGGACATCCGGAAGCGCCAGCGCCGGCTGCTGATGACGGTGCCGAGCCAGGAGCACCGGGTGCTCGTGCTGGGCGCCGACGAGACGGGGATGCTGGTCGCGCGCGAGCTGCAGCACTCCGCGCCGCCGGGCGTGCGCCTGATCGGCTTCCTCGACGACGACCGCTCGAAGCTCGGCAACGTGGTCTGCGGCGCGCCCATCCTGGGGCGCCTGGACGAGCTGACGCGCATCGCCGAGGACCGCCGCATCGACGAGGTGGTGATCGCGACGCCGGAGGCGGCGCGCGGCGACATCCGCCCGCTCGTGCGCCGCGCCGAGGAGTCGGGGCTGCGCGTGAGCGCGGCCGCCGGCGGCGAGGTGCTGTTCGGCTCCGCGCAGCCGTACCGCCCGGGCGACATCACGCTCGCGGAGCTGGCGACGCTCGACGCGCAGGTCCCGGCGGCGGAGCCGCGCTCGGCGCAGCAGCGCAAGTCGGTGCTCGTGACCGGCGGCGCGGGCTTCATCGGCGCGCACCTCACGCGGATGCTGCTCGACCGCGGCTACGAGGTGCGCGTGCTGGACAGCTTCGCGTACGGGCGCCACGGCCTGGAGGACCTGGAGGGCCACCCGCAGCTCCAGCTGATCGACGGCGACATCTGCAACCTGCGCGACGTGAGCCGCGCCGTGCGCGGCGTGGACGGCGTGATCGCGCTGGCCGCGATCGTCGGCGACCCGGCCTGCAGCCTCGATCCCGAGGAGACGCTGAACCTGAACTACGCGTCGACCAAGCTGCTGATCGAGACCTGCAACATGTACGGGGTCGGGCGGCTGGTGTTCGCGTCCAGCTGCAGCGTCTACGGCGCGAGCGAGGACGGCGAGCTGACGGAGCGGTCGCGCCTCAACCCGGTGTCGCTGTACGCGCGCACGCGCGTGCTGAGCGAGAACATCATCTTCGACCGCCGCGGCGAGGTCGAGCCGGTGATCCTCCGGCTGTCGACCGTGTTCGGGCTGTCGCCGCGCATGCGCTTCGACCTCGTGGTGAACACGCTGACGGTGCGCGCGGTGGTCGACGGCCGCATCGCGATCTTCGGCGGCGACCAGTGGCGGCCGAACGTGCACTGCCGCGACGCGGCGCGCGCCTTCCTGATGGCGCTCGAGGCGGACGGCCGCGACGTCAGCGGCCAGATCTTCAACGTCGGCGGCAGCGCGCTGAACCACCGCATCGCCGACATCGGCACCATGGTCGCGGACATCGTCGGCGACGTCGAGGTCACGATGCGCGACGACGTGACCGACCGCCGCAACTACCGCGTCAACTTCGAGAAGATCGAGCGCGTGCTCGGCTTCAAGCCGGAGTACTCGGTCGCCGATGGCATCCGCGAGGTGGCGGCGGCGGTGCGGGCGCGCGAGGAGCTGCGCACCTACCAGCACCCGCTCTTCCACAACGTGCAGGCGCTGCGGCACCGCCTGGCGGGCGAGCCGATGGAGGAGCTGCTGCCGCTGTGACGACCGCCGCGCCGCGCGAGCTGGTCATCTACGGCGGCGGCGGCCACGCGCGCGAGGCGCTGGACCTCGTGCGCGCGCTCAACGCGGTGCGGCCGACGTTCACGCTGCTCGGCCTCCTCGACGACGACGCGGTGCGCCACGGCACGACCGTCGGCGAGGTCGCGGTGCTCGGCGGCGCGGCGTGGCTCGCGGCGCGGCCGGCGCCGGCGCCCGCGGTGTTCCTCGGGCTCGGCGCCAACGCGGTGCGGCGGCGCGTCGCCCACCGGCTGCACGCGCTCGGGGTGGTGTTCGCGACGCTCGTGCACCCGACGGCCGTCGTCGCCGCCGACGCGACGCTGGGCCCCGGCGCGCTGGTGGCCGCCGGCGCGGTGGTGAGCGTCGCCGTGCGGGTGGGCGCGCACGCGCACGTGAACGTCGGCGCGACGGTGAGCCACGACGTGACGCTCGCGCCCTTCACGCACGTCGCACCGGGCGCGCACCTCGCGGGCAACGTGCACGTCGAGGAGGGGGCCGACGTGGGCATCGGCGCGGCGGTGATCCAGGGGCGCCGCATCGGGGCGTGGAGCGTGGTCGGCGCGGGCGCGGCGGTGGTGCGCGACGTGCCGCCGAACGCGGTCGCCGTCGGCGTGCCGGCGCGCGTCGCGCGCGCGCGAGCGGACGGGTGGCAGCTGGCGTGAGCGAGGCGCCCGGCCGGGTCCCGCGCCGCGCGGGCTACGCCGGCAAGCGCGCGCTCGACGTCGCGCTCGTCGTGCTCGCGGCGCCGCTCTGGCTCCCGCTGCTCGCCGTCGGCGCGGCCGTCGTCGTCGCGACGATGGGGCGGCCGGTGTTCTTCCGGCAGCGGCGCGCGGGGTGGGGCGGCGCGCCGTTCGACATCCTCAAGCTGCGCACGATGACCGACGCGCGCGGCGCGGACGGCGCGCTGCTGCCCGACGCCGAGCGCCTGCCGGCCAGCGGCCGCTGGCTGCGCCGCACGTCGCTCGACGAGCTGCCCGAGCTGCTGACCGTGCTGCGCGGCGACATGAGCCTCGTCGGCCCGCGGCCGCTCCTGCTCCAGTACCTGCCGCTCTACTCGGCGGCGCACGCGCGGCGCCACGAGCTGCGCCCCGGGCTCACGGGGCTCGCGCAGGTGTCCGGCCGCAACGCGCTCGATTGGCCGTCGCGCTTCGACCTCGACGTCGCCTACGTGGACCGCTGCTCGCCCGCGCTCGACGCGCGCATCCTGTGGCAGACGGTGCGCGCCGTGTTCGGCGGCCGCGGCGTGAGCGCCGCGGGCGAGGCGACCATGTCCGTGTTCACCGGCTACGGCGCGGGGGCCCCCCCGGGGGGCGCCCCGCCGCCCGGGCCGCCCGCGCCCGCGCCGGCCGCCCCCGGCCGCACCGCCCCCCCGCCGGGCCCCGGG
>CBHYLO010000004.1:0-22708 GCA_966128675.1 uncultured bacterium
CGCCCTCGTCCAGCGCGAGCGCCCCCATGCCGAAGTCGAGGCGTGCCACCGGCGGCGGCGGCCGCACGGTGAAGCGCATGGTGCCGCTGGTGCCCTCGCTGGTCGCGACGATCGTCGTGGTCCCGGGCTGCAGGGCCGTGATCGCGCCCGAGAGCGAGTCGATCCGCGCGACGCCCGCCGCGATGGAGGCAAACGTGACCGGGCGGCCCGCGAGCTCGCCCCCGCGCCGGTCGAGCAGCCGCACGACCGCCGTCGCCGTCTCCCCGACGTCGCGCGCCAGCGCCGTGTCGGCGAACGCGATGCGCGCGACGGGCTGCGGGCGCACCGTCACCACCAGCGTCGCCTGCCGTCCCTCGGACGTCGCCGTCAGGACGCTCTGGCCGGGCGCCACGCCGACCACCGTCCCCACGCCATCGACGACGGCGACCGCGGGGGTGGCGCTCGTCCAGGCGATCGCGCGGCCGGCGAGCGCCGCGCCGCTCGCGTCGCGCGGCTGCGCCGTGAGGCGGAGCGTGTCGCCCACGAAGACGGTGTCGAACGCGCGCGCGAGGTCGACGCGCGCCACGGCCGGCGGCGCGACGGTCGGTCCCGCGGCGGAGTCGCGGCATGCTGCGGCGCCGAGCAGGATCGCGACGCACGTCAGGACGCGTCGCGGGGCCGGGAGTCGGATGGGGCGGCGGGTGGCAGGACGAGGCGACGAGCGAGGCGACGAGCGAGGCAACGAGCGGGGATGCGGAGGACGAGGCGAGGACGCGCGCACCCGCGCGGCGTCGCGCGGGCACCAGCATCGTCCTCGAGCCTACGCTCCGGCGGAATCGCCCGCAACGTGTGCGCGACCCACGCTTGACGCGGCGTCGCATCGGACCGTATGAGAGGACCGGCCCACGCACCCGCCGTGCGCCCCGCTCACCCGCTCGCCCGCCTCGCCCTCCCTCCGCGCCCCACGCTCGCTGCACGCGATCTCGATCCACGCTCGGAACGCAGGTGAAATCGTCGGCGCCCCGGTCCCGGTGCGCCTCCCTCGTCTCACCGTCAGCCCGGAGCAGCAGATGAGATGTGCGTCCTCGCTCGTGCTCTCGTCCGTCCTCACGCTGTGCGCGGCGGCCGCGCCCGGCGCGGCGCAGCAACGCGCGCCAGCGCCCGCACCGGAGTCGGCGCGGCGCGTGGAGACCGGCACCGTCAGCGGCGTCGTCACCGAGGCGGCGACCGGCCAGCCGGTGCCGGACGCGCAGGTGGCGATCGCCGGCACGCCGCTGGGTGCCGCGACCCGCGCCGACGGGCGGTACACCATCGCCAACGTGCCCGCGGGGAGCCACGTCGTGCAGGTGCGGCGCATCGGCTACGCGCTGCAGGAGCGCGCCCTCACCGTCGCCGCCGGGCAGGTCGCGACGGCGAGCTTCCAGCTCGCGCGCCAGGCGACGGTGCTGAGCGAGGTCGTCACCGTCGGCTACGGCACGCAGCGCCGCGGGAACCTCACCGGCGCGGTCGACCAGGTGGGGAGCGAGGCGCTGCAGAACCGGCCGATGGCCAACCTCACGCAGGGGCTCCAGGGGGTGATCCCCAACGTCAACGTCGCTCTCCTCGACGGCCGGCCGACCCAGGCGCCGCGCATCAACGTGCGCGGCGCCACGTCCATCGGGCAGGGCGGCAACGCGCTCGTGCTGATCGACGGGGTCGAGGGCGACCCGAGCATGCTGAACCCGAACGACGTCGCGTCGATCTCGGTGCTCAAGGACGCCGCCGCGGCGGCCGTCTACGGCGCGCGCGGCGCGTTCGGCGTGGTGCTCATCACCACCAAGAAGCCCGCGGGTGAGGGCTTCGCCATCACGTACGACACGCGCTACGGCCAGCGCACGCCCACCGTCCCCGCCGGGTACGTGTCCGACGGCTACACGTACGCGAAGATGTTCAACGAGTCGTTCTTCAACTTCGAGGGGACGTTCCCGCAGAACATCAACAAGACGCAGAGCTTCTCGCAGCAGTACCTGACGGAGTTCGAGCGGCGCGCGAAGGACCCGAGCCTGCCGACCACCGTGGTCGGCCCCGACGGGCAGTACGTGTACTACGCCAGCACCGACTGGTACGGCCTGCTGTACAAGGACCGCACGCCGACGGCGGAGCACAGCCTCTCGGTCTCGCGCAGCACCGACAAGGCCAGCTTCCTCATCTCCGGCCGCTACCTCGACCAGCCCGGCCTGTTCCGCTACAGCTCCGACGACTACCGGATGCTGAACATGCGCGCCGTGGGCACGCTGCAGCTCTACCCGTGGCTGCAGGCCAGCAACAACCTGATCGCGTCCAACCGGAAGTACTTCAACCCGCTGAACATCGGCGAGGGCGGGGGCATCTGGCGCAACCTCGCCGACGAGGGGCACCCGAGCGAGCCGATGCTCAACCCCGACGGGACGCTCACCTGGTCGGGCGCCTACACGGTGGGCGACTTCTACTACGGGAAGAACGGGAGCGACCTGAGTCGGAACCTGGTGCGCAACACCACCGGCCTCACGGCGACGTTCCTCGACCGCAAGCTGAAGATCAACGGCGACTTCTCCTTCCAGAACACCGCCGACGACGAGCGGCGGCGGCGCGTCGAGATCCCGTACTCGCGCGCGCCCGGCGTGATCGAGTACCTGGGCACCGCCACCAACGACCTGCGCAACCTGCAGGACCGGGGCGTCTACCTCGCGAGCAACCTGTACGGCGACTGGCAGACGCTCCTCGCCGACCGGCACTTCGTGAACGTGGTGCTCGGCACCAACTACGAGCAGTCGACCTTCAACCGGCTGGACGTCACGCGCAACGGGCTGGTGTTCCCCGACGCGGAGAACATCAACCTCGCGCTGGGGCAGGGGATCACGACCGGCGGCAACTACGAGAAGTGGGCGATCCTGGGCGGCTTCTACCGCCTGAACTACAACTACGACGAGCGCTACCTCCTGGAGCTCGACGGCCGCTACGACGGCTCCTCCAAGTTCCCGTCCAGCCAGCGCTACGCCTTCTTCCCGTCGGCGTCGGTCGGCTGGCGCCCGTCGCGCGAGCCCTTCTGGAAGGTGCCCGAGCGCCTGATCTCGGACCTCAAGCTCCGCGGCTCGTACGGCGCGATGGGCAACGGCAACATCGCCGCGTACACGTTCAACGAGCTGTTCAACATCACGAAGTCGACGCGCATCCTGAACGGCGTGCAGCCGCAGTACACCGGCGCGCCGGCGGTGCTGCCCGACGGGCTGACGTGGGAGACGGTCACCACGAGCAACGTCGGCCTGGACCTCGAGATGCTCGCCGGGAAGCTGCTCTTCACCGGCGACGTGTACTCGCGCCGCACCACGGACATGTACACGATCGGCATGACGCTGCCCGCCACCTTCGGCGCCACGTCGCCGCGCGGCAACTACGCCGACATGAAGACGACGGGCTGGGAGACGATGCTCTCCTGGAACCACCGCTTCGACGTCGCGTCGCGCCCGCTCGGCTACAGCGTGCAGCTCACGCTCGCCGACAACCGCGCGGAGATCCTCAAGTACAACAACCCCGACCGCTTCCTCACCGACTACTACGTCGGGCAGCAGGTCGGCGAGATCTGGGGCTACGTCACCGAGGGCTTCTTCGGCTCCGCCGAGCAGATCGCGTCGCACGCCGACCAGAGCCTGTTCCGCTCGCACTCGTCGGGGCGCATCCAGGTCGGCGACATCATGCTCAAGGACCTGAACGGCGACGGGAAGGTGAACCCGGGGAAGAACACGGTGGACGACCCGGGCGACCGCGTGGTCATCGGCAACACCACGCCGCGCTACCGCTACGGCGTCAACCTCGGCGCGAACTACCGCGGGGTCTTCCTCTCCAGCTTCTTCCAGGGCGTCGGCAAGCAGGACTGGTACCCGTCGCCGGAGTCGAACGCGTTCTGGGGCCAGTACAACCGCCCCTACGGCTTCGTGCCCGAGTGGCACCTGAAGCCGGGGATGATCTGGACGGCGGAGAGCCCGAACGCCTTCCTGCCGCGCTACGCGTCGCGGCTCTCGAACAACGCCGCCGGCATCCTGCGCCAGCCGCAGTCGAAGTACGTGATGAACGCGGCGTACCTGCGGCTGAAGAACCTGCAGCTGGGCTACAACCTCCCGACGCGCCTCGCGTCGCGCATCGGGGCGAACACCACGCGGCTCTACGTCTCGGGCGAGAACCTCTGGACCTGGTCGCCGCTCTACCGGTACGCGGACAACATCGACGTCGAGAACGCGACGGCGCCGTCGGAGCGGCTGTTCCAGAACAACCCGGACCAGGTCAACGCGTCCGGCGCGTTCGTGAACAACTCGGGGGACGGCTACAACTACCCGATGCTCCGGAGCTTCACGCTCGGCGCGACCGTCACCTTCTGACGACGAGACGACCATGACCAGACGACACACTCCGCGCGGCCTGCTGCTCGCGGTCGCGCTGGCCGTCGGCGCGTCGGCGTGCGACGACGCGCTCGAGCAGAACCCGGTGGCGACGTCCAGCCGGGAGGCGGTGTTCGGCTCTGCGAACGGGCTCTCGCTGTACGCGACGTCGTTCTACAACTGGATGCCGGACGCGAACAACATCACGCAGTCCGAGTCGATGTCGGACTACGCGGCGCGCCGCGACGTGCCGCAGTTCATCCGGCCCGGCGTCTACAACTCGCGCGTCACCGACATCACCGCCTCCGGCCAGTACGAGGTCGTCGCGCTCGGCGGCAACGTCAACTGGCAGTGGACCACGCTGCGCAGCATCAACTACTTCCTCGCCAACAACACCGATCCGAACGTCCCCGAGGCGGTGCGGAACAACTACAACGGGATCGCACGCTTCTTCCGCGCCTGGTTCTACTTCGAGAAGGTGAAGCGCTACGGCGACGTCCCCTGGATGGACCGCCCGCTCGACGTCACCGACTCGGCGCTCTACGCGGGGCGCGACTCGCGCACCGTGGTGATGGACCACGTGCTGGAGGACCTCGACTACGCGATCGCCAACATCACGGCGGTCAACGAGGCGTCGCGCACGCTGATCACGAAGGACGTGGCGCTCGCGCTCAAGGCGCGCGTCGCGCTGTTCGAGGGGACGTTCCGGAAGTACCACCCGGAGTTCGGGCTGCAGGGCACCGCGGACCGCTGGCTCACCGAGGCGGCGAGCGCGGCGAAGGTCCTCATGGACAGCCGGCGCTACAGCCTCTACACGGGCTCGGGGACCGCCGACTCGTACCGGCAGGTGTTCATCCGCGAGGCGCCGATCCCGCAGGAGGTGCTGCTGACGAACGTGCAGAGCACCGCGCTGGCCGTGCGGCACCAGGCGAACTGGATCTACACCAGCGCCACGACGGGCGTGCGCTTCAGCTTCATCCGGCCCTTCATCCACACCTACCTGAACGTCGACGGCACGCCCTTCACCAGCCGGGCGGGCTACCAGACGATGACCTTCCAGGAGGAGACGAAGGGGCGCGACGCGCGGCTCGCGCAGACGATCCGCACGCCCGGCTACCGGCGGCTGCAGTCCGGCGCGCAGGTCGCCGCGCCGCCGGCGTTCACGTACACGTACACCGGCTACCACCCGATCAAGTTCAGCACCGACGACGCGTCGATGGACGGCGGGAGCCTGAACACGAACGCCATCCACCTCTTCCGCTACGCCGAGGTGCTGCTGAACTACGCGGAGGCGCGGGCGGAGCTGGGGCAGATCACCGCGGCCGACTGGGCGGCGACGGTGGGCGCGACGCGCGCGCGCGCCGGGATCACGGGCGGGCTCGCCGCGCTGCCGACGGTCGTCGATCCGTACCTGCGCTCGGTCTACTTCCCCGATGTCGCGAACCCGGTGATCCTCGAGATCCGCCGCGAGCGCGGGATCGAGCTGGCGATGGAGGGCTTCCGCTTCTACGACGTCGTGCGCTGGGCGCGCGGCGCGCTGATGGAGATGGAGTGGCGCGGGATCTACGTGCCGGCCGCGAACACGAACCTCGACCTCGACGAGAACGGGACGCCGGACGTGAACTTCTTCACGGTGGCGGTCCCCACCGCCAACCGGCTGCCGAGCGTCACCTACATCTCCGTGACCGGGAACGACTTCAAGCTCGCCAACGGCACGTCGGGCGAGATCGTGTGGCGCAACGACATCCCGCGGAAGTGGGAGCAGAAGAACTACCTGTACCCGATCCCGGAGGGCGACCTGCTCACCAACCCGGCGCTGAAGCAGAACCCGGGCTGGTAGGCGGCGACGTTGCAGCTGGCGCGTGTGGAGAGGCCCCGCGGTGAGGGGCCTCTCTCGCGTCACGCCGGACGCGGTCGACGCCGCTGGACGCCCGTGGCGGCGCGCGTGATCTTTCGGGCGTGAGCGACCATGCCTCCCGGCGCGTCCGCCGCTTCCTGACCGCCCCGCCCGCGCCGCTCGAGACCCGCCTGGCGGAATCGGGCCTGCTGGCGCCCGAGCCGCCCAGCCCCGCACGGCGCCGGGCGGCGGAGGCGTCCGCCTGGGTCGTGCTGATCGGCCTCGTCGGCCTCGGCGCCTGGAACCTCCAGTGGCGCACGGTGGACGGCGTGAACTGGTTCGCGATCGTCGTCGGCGGGAGCGTCGTGGCGCTCTTCGCCACGGTGATGGCGGCCATGCTGTACGCGGCCCTCCTCGGCACGACGCACGGGCCGCCGCGTCGCCGCACCGCGGCGGGCGTGCCCACGGTCGGCGATCCTGGCGCGGCCGGGCTGCGGCTGCACGCCTCCACCGGCCGTCCGCCATCCGTCGCCGCGCGCGGCCTGGACGCCGACGACCGCTGGTGAGCGACTCGCGCGGCCGATGCCGCGCCTCTCGTGCCGCCGCCGGGCGCGTGGTGCGCGCCCTGCGCTGCGCCTCCGCCCCCCTCCTGGGGCAACGCGGACTCACGACACGGGATCACACATGGCGCAGGACACCGGGAACGCAGGGCGCCGGCTGGCGCTCGTCACGGGCGCATCGAGCGGGATCGGGCGCGAGCTGGGCACCGTCTTCGCGCGCGAGGGGTGGGACCTCGTGCTCGTCGCCGAGGACCCCGACATCGAGCGCGCCGCGCGCGAGCTGGCGGCGCTCGGCACCAGCTGCGAGGCGATCGTGGCGGACCTCGCCACGCGCGAGGGCGTCGAGCGGGTCGCCGCGCGCTTCGGCGCCGACCGCCGCGCGCCCGACGCCGTCGCGCTCAACGCGGGCGTCGGCCTCGGCGGCGCGTTCCTCGACCAGGACCTCGACCGGATCTTCGCGCTCCTCGCGCTCAACGTCACCGGCACCGTGCACCTCGCGCACCGGCTGCTCCCCGCGCTGGTGGCGCGCGGCGAGGGGCGCGTGCTGTTCACGTCGTCCATCGCCGCCCGCATGCCGGGGGCGTTCCAGGCGGTCTACAACGCGAGCAAGGCGTTCGTGCAGAGCTTCGCCGAGGCGCTGCGCAACGAGCTGAAGGACACCGGCGTCACCGTCACGGCGCTGCAGCCCGGCGCGACGGAGACGGAGTTCTTCCACCGCGCGGGCATGGACGACACGAAGGTCGGGCAGCAGGAGAAGGCCGATCCGCAGGACGTCGCGCGGCAGGGCTACGAGGCGATGCTTGCGGGCAAGGACCACGTCGTCGCCGCGACGCTCAAGGAGCGCGCGCTGGCGGCGGCCGCGCTGGTGACGCCGGCGCCGATCGCGGCCGAGCAGCACCGCAAGATGGCGGAGCCGGGGTCGGGCTCGTCCTGAGCGTTGCCTCGGGGGGCCTGCGGCGTCGTACCTGCGGGAGCAGTCCGGGAAGCGTGCCACGCGGAGCAGCGCCAGTCGGACCGCGTCGGCCTTCCCCTCGACCCCCGCATGCCTCAGTGGCCTGACCGATTCCTGCACGCCACGCTGCGCTCCGACGCCGAGGTCCTGCGTCGGGCGCGGCTCACGGTGCTGCTCTCGGTCGTCCTGATCGGCACCGGGCTGGCGTACGCGCTGTTCTACGGCGCGGTGGTCGGCTACCCGGCGGGCGCCGCGGTGCTGGCGGCGGGATCCGGCGTCGGGGCGCTCGCCCTCGCGCTGCTGCGCGCGCGCGCGTCGCTCCGCGCGACGGGACTCCTGCTCGTGGGGGCGCTCTACGGCGTCGTCGTCGCGCTGATCGTCTGCGAGGGCGGGCTGCGCGCGCTCGCCACGCCGCTGCTCGGCATCCCGCCGGTCCTCGCCACCATGCTGCTGGGCCGGCGCGGCGCGATCGGCGGCACGACGCTGTGCGTGCTCACGGTGCTCGCCTTCGGCGTGCTCGAGGCGCGGGGCGTCCGCTTCCCGCCGCGCTATCCGGCCGAGTGGGAGGCGCGCATGCGCATCGGCAGTCCCATCGGGCTGGTGCTGTGCACCGGGCTCCTCGTGCTCGCCTTCGAGAGCATGCGCGCCGGCGCGCAGGAGCGCGCCGACACCGCGACGGCGGCGCTCGCGCGCCTCGCCTACCGCGACGCGCTCACCGGGCTCGCCAACCGCGCGCGCTTCCTGGGGTGCCTCGGCGGCGCGCTCGCCCGCGCGCGCGCGCTGGGCGACCCGGGCCGCGTCGCGGTGCTGCTGCTCGACCTCGACGACTTCAAGGGCGTCAACGACACGATGGGCCACGCGGCCGGCGACGCGCTGCTCGTGCACGTGGCCGAGCGGCTGCTGGCCGCCACGCGCGACGGCGACACGGTGGCGCGCCTGGGCGGCGACGAGTTCGCGGTGCTGCTCGACGGCGTGCACCAGGAGTCCGACGTGGGCATGGTGGCGGAGCGGATCGTGGCGGCGCTGGCGCGTCCCTTCGAGCTGCCGGCCGGCGTGGCGCAGGTGGGCGCGAGCGTCGGCACCGCGCGCGCGACGGCCGCCGACGGCGCGCCCGGCGAGGCGACCGACGCCGCCGTCGCCGCCGTGCTGCACCACGCGGACGTCGCGATGTACCGCGCGAAGGCGCTCGGCCGCGGGCGCCACGTGCGCTTCGACGCGGAGGCGTTCGCCGACGCGACGCCGATGGCCGTCGGGAGCGACGCCTAGGAGCGGCTAGCCGCCGCGCGCGGCGCAGCACGCCGCCACGAGGCCGCGCAGCCAGCGGTGCGCGAGGTCCGCGTGCAGCCGCGGGTGCCAGAGCAGCGCGACGGTGATGGTCGGCGCGGGGACCGGCAGCGGGAAGCTGTGCAGGTCCGCGCGCAGGACGCCCGTGTGGCGCTCCGGCACCGTCGCGACCAGGTCCGAGCCGCGCGCGAGCGCCAGCGCCATCGCGAAGCCGTCGACGATCGCGGCCACGTCGCGCGCCAGCCCGAGCGGCGCCAGCGCCTCGTCGACCAGCCCGCGGTCCGCGCCGCGGCGCGAGACGGCGACGTGCCGCCCGGACGCGTAGCGCGCCGGCGTCATCGCGCCCCGCGCGAGCGGGTGCCCGCGGCGCACCACGCCGACGAAGCGGTCCTCGAACAGCGCGCGCGCGCGCAGCTCGGGCCCGGTGGACGGCTCGACGACGCCGGTCTCCAGGTCGACCGAGCCGTCGCGCAGCGCGGTGCTCTCCTTGTCGCCCTTCTGCACGAAGCGCAGCCGCACCCCCGGCGCCGCCGCGCCGACGCGCGCCACGAGGGCGGCGCCGAAGTTCTCCACGAAGCCCTCGCTCGCGCGCAGCGTGAAGGTGCGGTCGAGCGTCGCGAGGTCGAGCGTCGCGGCGGGGCGCAGGACGGCCGCCGCGTCCTCGACGATCGCGCCGACCCGCTCGCGCAGCTCCAGCGCGCGCGGCGTGGGCACCAGCCCGCGCCCGGCGCGCACCAGCAGCGGATCGCCGGTCGCCGCCCGCAGGCGCGCCAGCGCGCGGCTCATGGCCGACGGGCTGAGGCGCAGCCGACGCGCGGCGCGGGCGACGCTCCCCTCGGCCAGGAGCACGTCGAGCGTGACCAGCAGGTTGAGGTCGGGCCGCGCCATGGGCGGAAGCTAGCGCCGCGCGCCCGACATGTGGCGTCGGATGCACGAATGACCTGCATCCCGTGCGCGTTCCGCCATGTCGCCGGCGGGCGTACGCTGCGGACGACCCCCGACGCCCCCGATCCCGCACACCATCCCGCACGCGGAGCGCACCCTGCCACCACGCCCCGACGCCCGACCCGCGGACCGCCCCGCACCGGCCGCCCTCGCCGCCCTCGCGCTCCCCACGCTGCTGTCGGCGCTCGGCACCAGCGTCGCCAGCGTCGCGCTGCCCACGCTGGCGCACGCGTTCGGCGCGTCCTTCCGGGCGGTCCAGTGGATCGTCCTCGCGTACCTCCTCGCCGTCACGACGCTCGTCGTCGGCGCCGGACGGCTGGGCGACCTGCTGGGCCGGCGGCGGCTGCTGCTCGCCGGCCTCGCCCTCTTCACGGGCGCCTCGCTCCTGGCCGGGCTCGCGCCCACGCTCGGCCTCCTGGTCGCCGCGCGGGCCGCGCAGGGGCTGGGGGCGGCGGCGATGATGGCCATGACCATGGCGCTCGTCGGCGAGACGGTGCCCGCCGCCGGCGCCGGCACCGCGATGGGCGTGCTCGGCGCCACGTCCGCCGTCGGCACCGCGCTCGGGCCGTCGCTCGGCGGCGCCCTGATCGCCGGCGCGGGATGGCGGGCGCCGTTCCTCGTCCTCGTCCCGCCGGGCGCGCTCGCGCTGTGGCTCGCGCACCGCCACCTCCCGCCCGAGCGCGCGGACTCGCGGCGCGCCGCCATGCCGTCGATCGTGCCGGCGATGCTCCGCGACCGCGCGCTGCGCGCGAGCCTCGCCGCGAACGCGCTCGTCTCGACGGTGATGATGGCGACGCTGGTCGTCGGGCCGTTCTACCTGGCGCGCGCGCTCGGCCTCGCGCCGGCGCTCGTCGGGCTCACGCTCTCCATCGGGCCGCTCGTCAGCGCGGCCGCCGGCGTCCCCGCGGGGCGCCTCGCGGACCGCGTCGGCGCGCGGCGCGCGAGCGTCGTCGGCCTCGGCGCGATGGCGGCCGGCGCCGCGCTGCTCGCCGCGCTGCCGGCGACGCTCGGCGTGCCCGGCTACGCGGCGCCGATCGCGATGGTCACCGTCGGCTACGCGCTCTTCCAGACGGGCAACAACACCGCGGTGATGGCGGACGTGGGCGCCGACCGGCGCGGCGTGGTCGCGGGGCTGCTCGGCCTCTCGCGCAACCTCGGGCTCGTGAGCGGCGCGTCCGTCATGGGCGCCGTGTTCGCGCGCGCGTCGGGCGCCGCCGACGTCGCGACGGCGTCCGCGGCGGCGGTGACGGCCGGGATGCGGATCACCTACGGCGTCGCGGGCGCGCTCGTCGTCGCCGCGCTCGCGGTCACGGCGGGGCCGCGCCTGCGCCGCGCGCGGGGCGCGGCGGGGCGCGCCCGCTGAGCGCGCGCGGCGATCCGGCGCGCGCGCCTCTGGCGGCGTCGCACCGGGACCGGCACCGTTCAGACGCCCCAGGCGCCGGCTCCTCCCGCCATCTCCCCGCCCGCCGCGTGTCCCGCCCCGCCTCCGCCCACCTCGCGCTGCTGTCGCGCGCGGCCACGCCACGCCCGGCCGGCGACCTGCCGGGCGACGCGGGCGCGCCGGCCGGCCTGCTCGAGACCAAGCTCTACGCCCCGAGGGCGCGCGCCGGGCACGTGGCGCGCCCCCGGCTCGTCGAGCGGCTGCGCCAGGGCGAGGCGCGCCGGCTGACGCTCGTCGTGGCGCCGGCGGGGTTCGGCAAGACGACGCTGCTCGCGGGCTGGCTCGCCGACGCGTCGCGCGCCGGGCGTCCGACCGCCTGGGTGTCGCTCGACGCGAGCGAGAACGAGCCCGCGCTGTTCTGGGCCTACGCCGTCGCGGCGCTGCGGAAGCTGCATCCCGCGGTCGGCGCGCGCGCGCTCGCGCTGCTGCACGCGCCGCAGCCGCCGGCCATCGCGTCGGTGCTGACGGCGCTGATCAACGACGTCGCCGCGCTCGACGACGACTGCGTGCTGGTCCTCGACGACTACCACGTCATCGAGGCCGCGGCCGTGCACGAGGGAGTCGCGTTCCTGCTCGAGCACCTGCCGCCGCGCATGCACCTCGTGCTCGCCGGCCGCGCCGAGCCGCCGCTGCCGCTCGCGCGGCTCCGGGCGCGCGGCGAGCTGGCGGAGCTGCGCGCCGCCGACCTGCGCTTCACGCTCGACGAGGCGTCCGCCTTCCTGAATCGCGTCATGGCGCTCGGCCTGTCGGCCGTCGACACGGCGACGCTGGAGCGGCGCACCGAGGGCTGGATCGCGGGGCTCAAGCTGGCCGCGCTCTCGATGCAGGGACGCACCGACGTGCGCGGCTTCGTGGACGCGTTCTCCGGCGACGACCGCCACGTCGCGGACTTCCTGGTCGACGAGGTCCTGGACGCCGAGCCGCCGCACGTGCGGCGCGTCCTGCGCGGCACCGCGCTCCTCGACCGGATGTCCGGCCCGCGGTGCGACGCGGTCACCGGCGCGCGCGGCTCGCAGGCGCTGCTCGAGCAGCTGGAGCGGCGCAGCCTGTTCGTGGTGCCGCTCGACGACCGGCGCGAGTGGTACCGCTACCACCACCTCTTCGCCGAGGTGCTGCAGGCGCACGCCGCGCGCGAGGATCCGGAGCGCGTGCGCGACCTGCATCGGCGCGCGAGCGCGTGGCACGCGCGCGCCGGCGCGCTGGCCGACGCCGTGCGCCACGCGCTCGCGGCCGGGGACGCGGAGCGCGCCGCGGAGCTGCTGGAGGGAGCGTGGCCCGAGAAGGACCGGAGCTACGAGTCCGCGCGGTGGCTCGGCTGGGTGCAGGCGCTGCCCGATGCCGTGGTGCGCGCGCGGCCGCTGCTGGGCATGGGCTACGCGTGGGGCCTCCTCAACCGCGGCGCGCTGGAGGCGGCCGAGCCGCGCCTGCGCGACGTCGAGCGGTGGCTGGCCGCCACGCCGGCGGGGGCCGACGACGCGCGCACGCGCGCGCTGCCGTTCGAGGTCGCGTCCGCGCGCGTCTACCTCGCGCAGGCGCGCGGCGACGTGCCGGGCACCGTCGAGCACGCGCGACGCGCGCTCGACCTGGTCCCGGCGGACGACCACGCGGCGCGCGCGACGGGCACCGCGCTGCTGGCGCTCGCGCACTGGGCGGGCGGGGCGCTGGACGCGGCCCACGCGACGTTCTCCGACGCGCTCGCGCTCATGCGCGCCGGCGGCCACCCCCTCTCCGCCGTGCGCGGCACGTTCGTGCTGGGCGACATCCGCGCGACGCAGGGCCGCCTGCGCGAGGCGGCCGAGGTCTACGCGCGCGGGCTGCGGCTGGCGGCGGAGCAGCAGGCGGGCCCCGCGGCGCCCGAGACCGACGAGCTGCACCTGGGGCTGAGCGAGCTGCATCGCGAATGGGGCGACCTGGACGCCGCCGTCGCCCGGCTGCAGGCGGTCACGACGTCGGCCGAGCGGAGCGCGCACGCGGGCAACCGCCAGCGGTGGTGCACGGCCATGGCCCGCGTCCGCGAGGCGCGCGGCGACCTGGCCGGCGCGCTCGCGCTGCTGGACGAGGCGGAGACGCACGAGGTCCGGACGCCGCTCCCGCGCGTGCGCCCGATCGCGGCGCTGCGGGCGCGCGTCCGCATCGCGCAGGGCCGGCTGGACGAGGCCGCGGACTGGGCGCGCGAGCGACGCCTCTCGGCCGACGACGACCTCGACTTCCTGCGCGAGTTCGAGCACGTGACGCTGGCCCGGCTGCTCGTCGCGCGCGCGCCGCACGACGCCGTGCGACTGCTGGAGCGGCTGCGCGCGGCGGCGGCGGCCGGCGGGCGGACGGGCACCGTGATCGAGGCGCTCGTGCTGGAGTCGCTCGCGCGGCAGGCGCTGGGCGACGCGCGCGGCGCGCTGGCCCCGCTGGCGCGCGCGCTGGAGCTGGCCGAGCCCGAGGGCTGGCTCCGCGTGTTCGTGGACGAGGGCCGCCCGATGCGCGACCTGCTGCGCGTCGCGACGTCCCGCGGCGTCGCGGTGGAGCACGCGCGGCGCGTGCTGGCGGCGTTCGAGGCGCCGGTGCCGGCGGTCGCGCCGCCCGTCGCGCCGCCCGTCGTGCTCCCGGGCGCCGGCCCGGTGCAGGCGCTGACGGCGCGCGAGCTCGAGATCCTGCGCCTGATCGCCGCCGGCCTGCGGAACGGGGAGATCGCCGCGCGGCTGGCCATCAGCCCGGCGACCGTGAAGCGGCACGTCGCGAACACCTTCGGCAAGCTCGACGCGCGCCACCGCACCGAGGCGCTCGCGCGCGCGAAGGAGCTCCGCGTGCTGTAGCCGCGCCCTGCGGCTACACCCGGTGGCTGCACCCCGTCTGCACCTTTCGGCCGATTCGGGGCGCGGGCGTCGTCCGCAGCTTGGCTGGCGTCGGGACACGACGACCACGCCACGCACCGGAGACGCCATGACCACGCCCTCGCTCCTCACCGCCGCCGCGCTCGGCTGCCTCCTCGCCGGCACGAGCCGTCTCGCCGCGCAGGCCACCGACTCCCTCACCGCGCCGGCGCGGCGCTCGGGCTGGGAGTTCCTCGTGCCCGGCGGCGCCGTGGTCCCCACGGGCGCGCAGCGCGGCGCGATGAAGCGCGCCAACCTCACCGCGGCGCAGCTCGCGTACGTCGTGCGCCCGGCGCTCGCCGTGACGGCGACGATCGGCTGGGCGCGCACGCGCGACATCGCGTCGGCCGGCGATCCGAAGCTGGACGTGTTCACGTACGACGTGGGCGCCGAGGTCCGGGGCGCGCGCCGGCGCGTGGGCGGGGGCGTCCGCTTCGCCCCGTTCGCGGGCGTCGGCGCCGGCGCGCGGAGCTACGACTACCGCAGCCTCGACGTCGCCGCGACCCACAACGTCGCCGCGTACGGCGCCGTCGGCGGGGAGCTCGGCGCGCGGCGCATCCGCCTGCGTCTCGAGGCGCGCGATTACGTGTCGGGCTTCCGGCCGCTGGGCGGCGCGGGGACGTCGGAGGCGCGCAACGACGTCGTCGTGATGGCCGGGCTGCGCTACGCGCGGCGCTGAGGCGGCGATGCGCGCGCATGCGACGTCCGTCTCGCGACGGTCCGAGTGGTGGATCCCGGCCCTGCTGGTGCTGCTGAGCCTCGTGCCCGCGGTGATGGGCACGGCGCGGCTGGCCGAGCTGGCCGGCGGCGCGGCGGCGACGCCGGAGAACGCGCGGTTCGTCGCCAGCCCGCTGCCGGTGACGCTGCACGTCCTCGCCGTGATCCCGTTCAGCATCCTCGGCGCGTTCCAGCTCGCGCCGGCGTTCCGGCGGCGGCACCGCGGCTGGCACCGCGCCGTGGGGCGGGTGCTCGTGGTCTGCGGGCTGGTGGCCGCGCTGACGGGGCTGTGGATGACGCAGTTCTATCCCTGGCCCGCGGGCGACGGCGTGGGGGTCTACGTGGAGCGGCTGGTCTTCGGCACGGCGATGCTGGCGGCGATGGTGCGCGCGGTCGACGCGATCCGCCGGCGCGACTTCGCGGCGCACGGCGCGTGGATGACGCGCGCGTACGCGATCGGCCTCGGCGCGGGCACGCAGGTGCTGACGCACCTGCCGTGGTTCCTGCTCGTCGGCCGGCCCGGCGAGACGGCGCGCGCGGTGCTCATGGGCGCCGCCTGGGTCATCAACCTGGCCGTCGCGGAGTGGGTCATCCGGCGCGGGTCGACGCGCGGGAGCGCCGCGCGCGCATCGGTCGGCCGCAGGCCCGCCGCGGCGGGGAGCGCCGCGTAGCGCGGGCACCCCTCGTGCTATCCCCAGGGTGGGGGCGCGCCGCCCGTGAGACTCCGGGCGCGCGTCCCGCGGGATCGCTCACACATCCGGAGGACGGACCGATGGCGGACGCGAACGAGAGCAAGGGCAAGGGGCACGCGGACGTGAAGCAGGGCATGCCCGGCGGCGCCGGCGGCAAGGGCCAGTCGGGCACCGACGCGGACAAGACGCGCGACGGCGACGGCGGCAAGGAGAGCTACGGCTCCACCGGCTCCAAGAGCTCGGGCGGCGCGGGCTCGTCGCAGGGCTCGGGCGGCGGGTTCGGCGGCGACCACGGCTGACCGGACGTCCCGAAACGCGAAACGCCCGGCCGCATTGGCCGGGCGTTTCGCGTACCGGGTGACGGGAGGCTCAGTACCCCGGGTTCTGGTTCAGCCCCGGCGACGTGTTGATGTCGCGCAGCGGGATCGGGAACAGCGCCTGGTGCGCGCGGTCGCTCAGGCTCTTCACCGTGACCGCGAGCCCGAGGCGCACCAGGTCCGGCCAGCGGTCGCCCTCCAGCGCGAGCTCGATGCGGCGCTCCTTGAGGATCGCCGCCAGCACGTCGGCCTGCGTCGTCACCTGCGTGCCGAGCACGTGCCGCGGGAGCCCCGCGCGGATGCGCACCTTGTTGTACTCCGCCACGGCCTCGGCGAGCTTGTTCTGCCGCGCCAGCACCTCCGCCTTGATGAGCACCATCTCCGCGAGGCGGAGGACGTGCGGATGGTCGGTGCCCGCCGTGACCGGGTACTTGAGGCCCTGCAGGCGCGTCGTGCTGCCGGGGCGGTTGGCCACCGAGCTCGCCTTCCGCAGGTCGCCGGCCTCGTACGCGGCGTTCAGGTTCGCCGACGGCTCCGCCTCGTGGCGCCCCGCGAACAGCCAGTAGTTCCCCAGGCTGTTCGACTGCGCGGCCGTGAACGGGATGCGGAAGATGTCCTCGGTCGTGTTGGTGCCCGTGGCGGTGAACAGGCTCGCGTACGGGACGGTGAGCGTGTCGCGCCCCGCGAGCACCGCGTTCGCGGCGTCGAGCGCGCCCTGCAGGTCGGCCGCCGCGCTGGCGTTGCCGGCCAGGCTCCCCTTGTAGAAGAGCACCCGCGCCCGCAGCGCCGTCACCGCCGTGCGGGTCGCGCGGCGCGTGTCGGTGGCGGTGGCCGGCAGCAGCTGCGCCGCCTTGTCGAGGTCCGCCAGGATCAGCGTGTACACGTCCGCCACCGGCGTGCGCGTGTACGCCTCCGCGTCGGCGGCGACGGTGACCGGCGTGGTGGGCGTCGGCACCGCGCCCCAGAACTTCACCAGGTTGTGGTACGAGAGCGCGCGCATGAAGTACGCGGCGCCCAGCATCGCGTCGCGCGTCGCGGCCGGGATGTCGGCCACCTGCGGGACGCGCTGGATCACCACGTTGTCGCGGTCGATCTGCCGGTACAGCGCGGCCCACATGCTGGCGACCTCCGGGTTGTCGGCCGCGATGCGGTTGTTGACGATCTCGCCGAGGAACTGGTAGGTGCCGGCCCACCGCCCGTTGTCGGACGGCAGGTCGCCGAGCATGAAGACGTCGAGGCCGTAGTAGCCGCCGCTCTGCAGCGCCGCGTAGGCGCCGTTGAGCGCGGCCGTGGCCGTCGCGAGGTCGGTGACGGCGCCTTCGGCGGGGAGGCGGTCGTACGGCGTCGTGGCCAGCACGCCGTCGCACGCGGCCGCGGTCAGCGCGAGCGTCGCCAGCGCCGCGAGCGGGATGAGTCGTCGGATGCGCATGATGCGATCGGAGGTCGTGGGGGAGCCGACGGGGCGGGAGGCGCTCACCATCCGGCCGAGAGGCCGACGGTGACGGCGCGCGCGAGCGGGTAGGCGTAGTAGTCGACGCCGGTGATCACGTTCGCGGTGCTGCCGCTGCTGCTCACGTCGGGGTTGTAGCCCGTGTACTTCGTCCACGTCTTGAGGTTGCGCCCCGAGACGTACAGCCGCGCGTTGTCGAGGCGCGCCGCCGCCGTCATGCGCGCCGGGAGGCGCACGCCGAACGAGACCTCGCCCAGGCGGACGAACGAGCCGTCCTCCACCATGCGGCTCGACATCAGCCGTGCGCCCGACGTGCCGTCGTAGCTCATGCGCGGCGCGTCGGTGACGTCGCCGGGCTTCTGCCAGCGCGCCAGCACGTGGTTGCTCTTGTTGTCGTAGCTGTAGCCGCCGTCGTCGGTGAAGATGCGCATCATGTTGAACACCTTGTTCCCCTGGCTGAACTGCAGGAACCCGCGCAGGTCGAGGTTCCGCCAGGTGAAGGCGTTCGTGAGCCCGCCGTAGTAGTTGGGCTGCGGGCTGCCGACGTACGTCAGGTCGGCCGACGTCGGCGTCTCGCTGATCGCGCCCGCCGCCGTGTAGAACTGCGCGTTCCCGTTGGCCGGGTTCACGCCCGCGAACTTGTACAGGTAGAACTCGCCCAGCGGCCGCCCGACGGCGGCGATCGACGTGACGCGGCTGCTGACGGTGAAGGTCACGGGCTGGTCGTTGTACAGCTCCGTCACCTTGTTGCGGTTCCAGGTCACGTTCAGGTCCGTCGTCCAGCCGAGCCCCCGCGCCGACTCCAGGTTCACCGTGCGCAGGCCGAGGTCGAGGCCGCGGTTCTGGATGCCGCCGACGTTGTCCCAGATGCTCGAGTAGCCGCTCGTCGTCGGGATCGGGAGCTGCACGAGGAGGTCCGACGTCTTGCGGTGGTACCAGTCGGCGATGACCGAGACGCGGCCGCCGAGGAAGCCGATGTCGGCGCCGACGTCCGTCTCGCGCGTGGTCTCCCAGCGCAGGTCCGGGTTGCCGAGCTGCGAGCCCGCGACGCCCGGCGCGCCCGCGTACGGCGCGCCCGCGGCGAGGCTGAGGCTCGCGTAGTCGCCGATCCCCTGGTTGCCCGTGGTGCCGAAGCTGCCGCGCAGCTTGAGCGTCGCGAAGCGCGCCATGCCCGCGAACGCAGGCTCGTCGCTCACGACCCACGCGACCGACGCGGCCGGGAAGATGCCGTAGCGGTTGGACGCGCCGAACCGCGACGAGCCGTCCGCGCGCAGGCTCGCGCTCACCAGGTAGCGGTCGCGCAGCGACCAGCTGGCGCGCGAGAAGAACGACACGAGGTTGTTGTCGCTCCGGCTGCCGTCCCACGACGTGATCGTCGTCGCGTTGCGCACGTAGCGCGTGAAGCCGGTCGGGAAGCCCTCGCCCAAGAGGTAGCTCAGCTCCCGGGTGTTGTACTCGAGGCTCGACCCGCCGACGAGCGACAGCGTGCCGCGGTCGCCGCGCAGCACGTCGGCGTTGACGAAGCCCTCCAGCAGGTAGCGGTTGACGTCCGCGTGGCCGTCCTGCGCGTAGCCGTTGAGGTTCACCGCCGAGGTGCGGTCGACCTTGGGCGACGCCCACTGCAGCTCGCGGAGGCCGAGGACGTCGGCGGCCGCGCGCCCGGTGAACGACAGGCGGTCCATCAGGCTGTAGCGCGCCTCGAGGCGGCCGAGCGCGCGCAGCGTGCGGTAGTTGTTCTCGTTGTACTCGGCGATGGCGACGGGGTTGGCGTAGCGCAGCTTCTCCGCGGCGCCGCCGAAGCCGTTGTTGGTGCCGTAGATGGGGCGCATCGGCTGCATGCCGATGGCGTTCGTCACCACGCCGTACAGGCTCTGGTCGCCCGGGATGCGGGCGTTGGCCTCGCGCGTCAGGTTGACGGACGAGGTCAGCATCAGGCGGTCGCTGGCCGAGAAGTCGAGGTTCAGGCGCCCCGACTGGCGCTGGTAGCCCGAGCCGATGACGATGCCGCGCTGGTCGAAGTTGGAGCCGGAGACGAAGTAGCGCGTGCGGTCGGTGCCGCCGCTGACGGAGAGCTGCAGGTCGCTCACCGGCGCGCGCCGGAAGACGGCGCCCTGCCAGTCGTAGCTCTGCGCGTCGTCGACGCCGGGGACGAAGTCGTAGTCCTCCGGGTCGTAGCCGTCGTTCTTCGCGCTCTCGTTCATCAGCGCCACGTACTGCTCGGCGTTCAGCAGCCCGATCGTGCGCTCCACCTGCTGCGTGCCGCCGTACGCGTTGACGGACACGCGCGTGCGCCCGGCGGCGCCGCGCTTGGTGGTGATGAGGATGACGCCGTTCGAGCCGCGCGAGCCGTAGATGGCCGCCGCCGCCGCGTCCTTCAGCACGTCGATGGACGCGATCTCGTCGGGGTTGAGCGTCGAGATCACCGACTGGTCCTGGCCGCTCTGGCCCGCCTGCGAGTACGAGCCCTGGAGGATCGGCACGCCGTCGACGACGTAGAGCGGCTGGTTGCCGGCGTTCATCGAGGCGGGGCCGCGCACGCGCACGGACACGCCGCTCCCGGGCTCGCCCGAGTTCTGCACGACCTGCACGCCGGCGATGCGGCCCTGCAGCGCATTGTCGATGCTGGCGACCGGCGTGCGCGCGAACGCCGTCGAGTCGACGGAGGCGATGGCGCTGCTGACCTCCGCGCGCTGGCTGCTGCCGTAGCCGACCGAGACGACCGCGGTCAGCGTCGTCGCCACGGGCTGCACCGCGAAGTCGGCGGTGGCGCTGCCGTTCGCCGACACGTCGACGCGGCGCTCCTGCGGCGCGTATCCGACGCGCTGCACGCGCACGGTGGCCGCGCCCGCGGGGACCGCGCGCAGCACGTAGCGGCCCGCCTCGTTGGTCACGGCGCCCAGCCGCGTGCCGAGGATGGTGACCTGCGCGCCGGGCACGGGGCGGCGCGACACCGAGTCGAGGACGGCGCCGGTGACGGCGCCGGTGGCCTGCGCCAGCGCGGGACGCGCGAGCGCGGGGGCGACGAGGAGCACCGCCGCGGCGGCTCCCGAGTGGATCAGTGGTGTGACGAACCGCTTCATGCGCGGGTTCTCCTCGCGGGCGCGAGCGCCGCGCGGCGCCTGGGCGCCGCCGTTGGGGAAGGGGAGGGGGCGCCGCCGGAGCCGGCAGCGCGGAGGGTCGGGTCGCCCGGACCGGTCAGGTCGGGCGCGCCGAGACGGTACGACACGCGGCCGGCCGCCTGCCGCACGAGGGGCGCGAGCTGCGCGATGCGCGCGCGCGAGAGCCGCGTCTTGGGGCCGCCGACGCTGATCGCCGCGACGACCGCGCCGCGCGCGTCGTGCACCGGCGCCCCGATGGCGACGTAGCCGCGCTCGATCTCCTCGTTGGCGACGGCGTACCCGCGCCGCCACACGGCGGCCAGCTCGCGGTCGAGCTGCGCGTGCGACGTGATCGTGCCCGGCCCCAGGCGCGCCAGGCGCGCGGGCGCCGCGGCGGCGGGCGCGGAGGGCGCGTCGGCCGCGAAGCGCGCGGCGGCGAGCAGCACCTTGCCGGTGGACGTCGCGTGCGCGGGCCAGCGCATGCCGATCTCCGGCGCGCTGCCGAGGAGGAAGTGGCCCGACACCTCGTCGAGGATCAGCACCTCGCTGCCGGCGAGCACCTCCAGCGTCGCGGTCTCGCCGGTGTCGCCGGCGAGCGCCTCGAGCACGGGATGCGCGGCCGCGTACAGGCCCGTGGCGCGCCCCGCGCGCGTACCGAGGCCGATGAGCGCGGGCCCGAGGCGATAGGTCTGGTGCACCGCGTCGCGCGCCACGAAGCCCTCGTCGACGAGGGCGCCGAGCAGGCGGAAGACGGTGGTCTTGTGCAGCCCCAGCTCCGCGGCCAGCTCGGTGAGCCCCCACTCGCTGCGCGACCCGCCGAACGTCTTGAGGAGCGCGATGGCGCGCAGCACCGCCTGCGTGCCGGACGTGGTGCGCTCGCCGGCATCCGTGGAACGACGTTTCATGGGGCGCCATCTTCGCGCGCTGCACGGGAGGCGTCAAGGACCCGTCGCCCACGTCGCGACACCACGGGACCCTGGCGCGATCGCGTGCACGCGCGTCAACTTCGCGCCTCCCGTCCCGTTCGTGCACCCGCGTTTCACATCATGCCCACGTCCCCGCGCCCCCGCCGCTCCCGCCACCTCCGCGTCGGCCCGCTGGCCGGCGCCACGCTCCTCGCGCTCGTCGCGACCGGCTGCGCCACCACCGGCGGCGCGTCGGCCGCCGTCGCGACCGACGCGCCGGCCGCGCGCGGGCGCGGGACCCTGTTCGTGGTGGGCGGCGGGCCGCAGCCGCCGGCGCTGGTGCGCGAGTTCGTGACGCTGGCGGGCGGCGCGGGGCGCGCGCGCATCGTCGTCTTCGCGATGGCCAGCGCGGAGGGCGCCACCTCCGGCGAGGAGAAGGCCGCCGACCTGCGAAAGCTCGGCGCGCAGGCGATCAACGTGTGGGTCAACCACGAGCAGGCGAACACCGATTCCGTCGCCGCGCTGCTCGACAGCGCGAGCGGGATCTGGTTCGGGGGCGGCGACCAGTCGCGCCTCACCGCCGCGCTGCGCGGCACCAAGACCGAGGCGGCGATCCGGCGCCGCTACGAGCGCGGCGCGGTGGTCGGCGGCACCTCCGCGGGCGCGGCGGTGATGTCCACCAGCATGATCACCGGCGACGAGCGCCGGCCGGGCGGCGACCGGCCCGTGAAGGACGACGGGTTCATGACCATCGCGCGCGACAACATCATCCTCGACGCGGGGTTCGGGCTGCTCGAGAACGCGGTCGTCGACCAGCACTTCCTGCGGCGCAAGCGACACAACCGCCTGATGAGCGTCGTGCTGGAGCGCGCGCCGCACCTGGGCGTCGGCATCGACGAGTCGACCGCGCTGGTGATCGAGCCGGACGGCCGCTGGCGCGTGAGCGGCGCGAGCGCGGTGATCGTCTACGACGCGCGCCGCGCGGCGGTCACGCCCGCCGGCGCCACGCTCGGCGCCACGGGGATGACGGTGCACGTGCTCCCCGCCGGCAGCCGGTACGATCCGCGGAGCGGCAGCGCGACGCTGCCGTCCGGCGCGCCCTGAGCGCCGCGGCGCGCCGGACCCGAACGGCGCACGGCGAACTGCACTTGCAAGGAAGAGGTCTGAAGAAGATCCGATAAGTGGGGATGGCGGCCGGGGGGGGCGGAGACCCTGTGGGCCACCAGCCCCACACCCACCAGCAGATGGCTCGCCTTGCCCACGCGCTCATCCTTCG
>CBHYLO010000005.1:0-22513 GCA_966128675.1 uncultured bacterium
AGGTCTCCTTGCTGCGATCGCCGGTCGCCTCCGCGCACGACGCGCGTCCCCGCCCCACACATCGGCGCTCGGCGCTCCGCGCTCGGCCTGCCGCCTCGCGTGGGTCGCGAGTGCGCGCCGTCATCGGGCCGAGGTGAGGAGCGCGCGCTGCAGATCCGCAGTCCGCAGCCCGCAGGAGTCAGTCGTCGTCCGCCGCGCGGTTGATGCTCCGGTGCTCCTCGAACCCCTCCGGATAGCGCCGCCGCAGCTTCTCGATGTTCGTCGTCCCGATCTCGTCGAGGGACACGCCCACCGCGCCGGCCATCGCGGCCACGTACCAGAGGATGTCGCCGAGCTCCTTCACGACCGCCGTGCGGTCGAGCGGGCCGCCGTGGAAGAGGTGCTTCTTCACGTGCTCCGCGACCTCGCCCGCCTCGCCGGTGAGGCCGAGCGCCCAGTTGGCGAGCGCCTGCTCGGGCGGGCGGCCGGGGCGGATGGTGCGGGCGGCCAGCTGCTGGTAGTCGTCGAGCGTCATCGGCGGCGCGGGTGGGAGTCGGTGGCAACGTAACCGGGCGGCGTCCACGAGTTGATGGCGCGGGCGGGTTCGGCGAGATTTCGGGATCATGTCCTGGCCCCGCCTCGTGCTCGCCGTCGCGTCCCGCGCGCTCGTCTCGCCCCCGCTCGCCCTCGACCTGCTGCGCGTGGCGTGGCGGTTCCGCGTGCGGCGCTGGTGGGCGCGTCCGCCGTTCCTGCCGGTGCCGTCGCGCGACTACGTGCGCTGGCGCATGCACACGGCCTACGGCGACGAGGGCGCGATCCCGCCGGCCGAGGACGTGATCCGGTACGCGCGATGGGTGGGACGGCAGCGCTGACCGCGCCCCGGGCGGCTGCGTCGGAGCCCGTGGAGGTCGCGGCGCTCACGACGCTGCTCAAGGGGCAGGCGTTCGGCCTCGGCTTCGACCTCGCGGGCGTGGTGCGGCTGGGCCCCGCCGAGTCGGCGGATGCGTTCGACGCCTGGATCGCGGCCGGCTACGCGGGCGAGATGGACTACCTCGCGCGCGGCGCCGAGAAGCGCCGCGACACGCGGCTGACGGTGCCCGCGTCGCGCGCGCACACGACCGAGCGCGCCGCCGCCGTGAGCGCGCTCGTGGTGGCGCTGGACTACGGCGGCCGCGAGCCCGACGGGCCGGTCGCGCGCTACGCGCGCGGCGACGACTACCACGACGTGATGCAGGGGCGCCTGGAGGCGCTGCACCGCTGGGTGGAGGCGCGCGTCGGCCACGCGGTGCCGGGGCGCGCGTACGTCGACACGGGCCCGCTGCTGGAGCGCGACCTCGCGCGGCGCGCGGGCCTCGGCTGGTTCGGGAAGAACACGAACCTCATCCACCCGCAGCGCGGCTCGTTCTTCTTCCTCGGCGCGCTGCTGCTGGGGATCGAGCTCGCGCCCGACGCGCCGTTCGAGGCGGACCGCTGCGGCACGTGCACGCGCTGTCTCGACGCGTGCCCCACCGACGCGTTCGTGGGGCCGCGCGTGCTGGACGCGACGCGCTGCATCTCGTACCTGACCATCGAGCAGCGCGGCGCGATCCCCGAGGCGCTGCGCGCGAGCGTGGGTGCGCACGCGTACGGGTGCGACGTCTGTCAGGACGTCTGCCCGTGGAACGTGCGGTTCGCGCGTGAGCTGCAGGAGCCGACGTTCGCGCCGCGCGCGGCGATCGCCGGGAAGGACGCGCGCGCGTTCGCGCGCGCCGGGCTGGCGATGGACGTGGAGGCGTACCGCGCGGCGTTCAGGGGCTCGCCGATGAAGCGCGCCAAGGTGCCCGCGATGCAGCGCAACGCGGCAGTGGTGCTCGGCAACGTCGGCACGGCGGACGACGTCGACGTGCTCACGCGCGTGCTGGACGAGGAGCCCGATGCCATGGTCCGCGAGCACGCCGCCTGGGCGCTCGCGCGGCTCGCGGCGTCGCCCGGGGACTCGGCCGCGGCGGTGCCCGCCCCCGCGTCGCGTTAGGCGCGCGGCAGCGTCAGCGCGAACGTGCTCCCTTCCCCGTCCACGCTCTGCACCGTGAGGTCGCCACCCATGCCGCGGGCCAGATCGCGGCTGATGGCCAGGCCCAACCCCACGCCGGCGTGGGGACGCGTGAGCCGCTGATCCGCCTGCACGAACGGCTCGAAGATGCGCTCCAGCGCCTCGGCGGCGATCCCCTGGCCCGTGTCGCGCACCTCCAGCCGCACGTGTCCCGCCGACCCGGCAGCCGCGGCGTCGTCCACGACGCACCGCACCTCGATCCGCCCCGGCTCGCCGTCGTCGGCGTACGTGAACTTGACCGCGTTGCCGAGCAGGTTGAGCAGGATCTGCTGCAGCTTCTCGCGGTCGGCGCGCACGCGCAGCCCCGGCGGCGCGCCCGACCAGGCGTAGCCGAGCCCCTTCGCGCGCAGCTGCGGGGCCACGAGCGCCTCCGCCTCGGCCACCGCCTCGGTCACCGGCACGTCCGCGATCCGGTACGACACCGCGCCGGCTTCCACGCGCGAGTAGTCGAGCACCCCGGCGATGAGCCCGAGCAGGTGGCGCTGGCTCGACTGGATGCGCGCGAGCGCGGTGCGCTGCTCCGCCGTCAGCGGGCCGTGGATCCCGAGCTCGATCAGCTCCGCGTAGCCGCCGATCGCGTTCAACGGCGTGCGCAGCTCGTGGCTCATGATCGCCAGGAACTCGCTCTTCGCGCGGTTCGACGCCTCGGCGGCCCGTCGCGCCTCGTCGGCCTCCGCGCGGGCGCGCTCGGCCTCCGCCCGCGCGGCGCGCGCGTCGTCGAGCAGCCGCTCGCGCGCCGCCTCGGCGCGCTTGCGCGCCGTGATGTTCTCGAAGAGCACGCCCACCCGGCGGCTCTCGTCGCCGCCGATGCGGAAGGCCGACGTGTGGAACCACTGGTCCCCGAGCCCCGCGACGACGTGCTCCAGCCGGACCGGCTCGCCCGTGAGGGCGACGTGTCCGTACTGGTCGATCCAGAACTGCTCGAAGTCGGGCACGAGGTCACGGATCCGCCGGCCCAGCATCGGCATGGTGGCCTGCCCGTCGAAGGCGGGGTTGGTCTCGACGTACAGGAAGTCGACCGGCCGCCCCCCGTCGTCGAAGATCATCTCGATGACGCAGTACGCCTCGATCATCGACTCGAACAGGCCGCGGAACTTCCCCTCGCTCTCGCGCGTCGCCGCCTCGGCGCGCACGCGCCCGGTCGTCTCCAGCGCGGTGCAGAAGACGCCCGCGACCCGGCCGCGCTCGTCGCGCACGGCGCCGTACGAGAACGTGAACCACGCGGTCTCGCGTGACGTCCCCGGCCCGCCCCGGTCGGGCTCCATCGGGACGTCGTCGCCGCGCATCCCCTCGCCGGTCGCCAGCACCCCTTCGAGCAGGGGGCCGACGACCGGCCAGACCTCGGCCCACGCGTCGCGCGCGGGCGCGCCGAGCGCCGCGGGGTGCTTCGCGCGCACGATGGCGAGCGCCGCGTCGTTGTAGAGCTGGATCAGCTCCGCCCCCCACCAGAGGTAGCTCGGCACCGCGGCCCCGAGACACAGGTCGACCGCCGTGCGCAGGCTCTGCGGCCACGTCTCCACGGGGCCCAACGGCGTCCGCGCCCAGTCGAAGGCACGGCAGCGCCGCGCGATCTCCCCGTCGCCGGGAAAGACCGCCGCGAGGGCGCTCAGCGAGGGTGGGGCGAGCGCCTCACCAGGTGCGGTGTCGGTCATCGCGCGAAAGGTCCCAACCGACCGGCTTCCCGGCAAGCCGCAACCCCGACCGCTTCGACACCTGCGCTAGTGCGGGTCGTTCCCGTCGTGCGACCCCATGCCGGGTGCGCCCGCCGGTGCCGGCTCCGTCCGCTCGAGCCGAAGCGCGCTGAGCCCTCGCGCGGTCATCTCGACGGCCGTCGCGCGCCCGCGTGCGTCGCGCACGAAGCGCAGGTATGGCAGCGCCCCGTCGAACACGTCGGCGGCGAGCGGCGACAGCGCCCCGCGGTCGATGCCGCCGAGGGTCGCGCGAAGCGAGTCGCCGTGCACGCGGAGCACGAGCCCCGGGCCGCCGATCTCGGGCGACGTGTAGCGCCCCGCGAGCTCCGCGAGCGTGCGCGCATCGTACGCCGGGGGGGGCGCGACGCGCACGAGGGGCAGCGGCGGCCCGTTCGGCGACAGGGCCACCAGCCGCCCGCCCCCCGCGGCGTCCCAGCGCCAGCGGGGCGCGTTGCCGCTCGCCGACGCCGCCATCAGCGTGCCGTCCACCAGCCGCACCAGCCCGCGCAGCGGCCCACGGTCGGGCGAGCCGGCGACGAGCGTGTCGCCGCGCCACGCCACGTCCAGCACGCCGCCGCCGACCGGAATCCACCACCGGCCCACGGCCGCGCCGAGCTCGGGAAACGCGCCGCGGGTGACCGCGCGTGCGCCCTCCGCCATGCGCGGGGCCGCGGCCGGCGCGAGCGCGTCCTCCGCCACGGCGACGAGGACGCCGTCCAGCAGCGCTTCCAGCGGGAAGCCTCCGCGGTTGCAGGCGAGGGCGACGGCGACGCGCTGCTCCGGCAGGCGCGCGGCGTATGCGAGGTAGCCGGCCCAGCCGCCGCTGTGGCGCACGCGGCGCTGCCCGCGGAAGCGGTCGACCACGAGCCCGGACGCGTAGGTGAGCGGCGTGCCGTCGGCCAGCGTCGCGGTGCGCTCCATCGAGTCCACCAGCGCGCGGCCGCCGAGGCCCGGCGTCGCGTCCGGCGCGTCGAGGTGCGCGAGCCAGCGCGCGAGGTCCAGCACGCTCGCCTGCACCTGCCCGTCGCCGACCTGCTCCCAGTTGGAGGCGTCGATGCGCCACGCCCCGTCGGGCCCCTGCTGGTACGACGGCGCCTTGCCGGGCACCACGCGGGCGTGGTCGTCGAGGTAGTCGCTCCGCGTCATCCCGAGCGGCGCGAGGAGGCGCGTGCGGACGAGCTCCCGGACGGGGCGGCCGGTCGCGCGCGCGACGACCTCGCCCAGCAGGATGTATCCGGAGTTGCTGTACGCGTGCGCGGTGCCCGGCGCGAAGTTGAGGGCGCGCTGGCGCGCCAGCGCGTCGATCGCGTCCCGGTTCGTCGAGACGGCCTCCCACTGCGTGCCGCCGGCGGAGAGCAGGTCGATGTAGTCGCGCAGCCCGCTCGTGTGGTGCAGCAGGTGCCGCAGCGTGACCCGGTGGCCGAGGCGCGGCAGCTCCGGCACCCAGCGCTGCACCTCGTCGTCGAGCGACACCCGGCCCTCCTGCACCAGCAGCCAGAGCGCCGCGGCCGTGAACTGCTTGCCCACGGAGCCGAGGTCGAAGACCGTCTCGGGCGTGATCGGCACGCCGAGCTCCAGGCTCGCCATGCCGTAGCCGCGCGCGTAGGCGCGGTCGCCGCGCCGCACGTGCACCGCGCACCCCGGGGCGCCAGCGCTGGTGTACGTGGCGAGCACCGCGTCCACGCGCGCCCGGGTGCCCGCGTCCAGCGAGTCGCGCGGGAGGCTCGGCTGCGCGCCGAGCGGCGGGCTCGCGGCCAGCGCCGCCAGGGAAGCCCCCAGCAGCAGGCCGAGTCGCGCGAAGCCGCTCATCGGGCCTGCACCTTCACGCGCGTCGCGCGGGATGACCGCGTCCATGCTCCGTCCCCGTGAGTTGGTCGACGTGCCCACCGCCGGCGGGGGCGCCACACCCCAGTCCGTCGGATCGGCGCCGCCGCCAATGTGGCGCGCGAGGCGCACGCCCGGAAGCCGACCGCGCGCCGCGCCGGCGCGGGGAGCGGGTCGGCCTAGTCGACCCGCAGCGCCTGGGCCGGCTGGACCTGGAGCGCGCGGCGCGTGGGCACGATGCAGGCGAGCAGGCACACGCCGAGCATGAGCACCGCGTACCCCAGCGCCCCCGCGAGGACGCCTGCGGTCGGGTGCTCGACCCCGTCGTTCAGGAGCACGGTGAGCACGCCCCCGGCGACGACGCCGAGCCCCACCTGCGCCAGCGGCCGCGCGAACACCGCGGCCACGACCCGCCACCGGCTCGCCCCGAGGGCGGTGCGGATCCCGATCTCGCGCGTGCGCCGCGCCACGGTGAACGACATCACCGCGTAGATCCCCGCCATGGAGAGGAGCATCGCCACCGTGCTCACGACGGCGAGGAGCCGGACCCAGAACATCGTGAACTCGATGTCGGGGTTGCTGAGGGTGTCCATGCGGGCGACGGCGTCGATGCGCAGCGTGGGGTCCACCGCCGCGGCGACGGCGCGCAGCCGCGGCGCGAACGCCGCCGCGTCGCCGCCGCGCACGCGCACCGCGACGTGGAGCGGCACGACGACGTCCGCCGCGAGCGGGTGGTAGAAGCCCGCGACCTTCGGATCCGACGACGTCGACATCCCGAGGTCGGGCACGACGCCGACGATCTCGTGCCACGGGGCCGGCCCCGCGCGCTCCGAGAGCGGCCCGCTCTCGTCGTTCCGCCAGGCATAGCGGAGGCGCCGGCCGATCGGGTTGCGTCCGCCGAGCACGAGCCGCACGAACGACTCGTTCACGATGACGACGCGGGAGTCGGGCGCGAGGTCGGCGGCGTGGAACGCGCGGCCGGCGCGCACCGGCGCGCCCAGCACGTCGAAGTAGTCGGCGTCCACGGCCGAGGAGCTCGTCCGGTAGCCGCCCGGGAACCGCGGGTCCTGCGGCGCCGCGCCGCCGGAGTCGACCTCGATCCAGTGGGGCAGGTGGTGCATCCGCGGTAGCCGCTCGGCGAACGTCACCCCGACGACCCCTGGCTCCGCGTGCAGCCGCCGCTCCAGCTCGCGCGCGGTCGCGTGCCGGCGCGCCACGAACGCGGCGAACGACGTGTCCGCGCCCGGCAGGGGCTCCCGGTCGAGCGCGATGCGCGCGGAGAGGAACTCGGCCGCCGGGAAGTCGGCCACCATCGCGCGGGCTCCCCGCACGCCGCCGTAGACGGCGAACGCGATCACCGGGAAGGCGAGGGTGACCGCGACCTGCGCGACGATCACCGCCGTCCAGATCCCGCCGAACGTCAGCCCCCCGGCCCCGGCGGCCGCCTGGCGGAGCCGCGCCTGCAGCCCCCGCGTGACCTTGAGCCCCGGCAGCACGCCGGCGATCGCCGCGCCGAGCACCGTGAGCCCCACGGCGTAGAGCACCGTCCACGGCGACAGGCCGGCGTGGAACCAGAACGGGAGCCGCCCCGAGTGCGCTTCGAAGGCGCGGACGAGCAGGCGCACCCCGAGGCCGGCGACCCCGAGCCCCACGGCTGCCGCGACGCCGCCGAGGACGAGCGCCTCGGCGAAGAGCTGCGCGACGATCCGGCCGCGGCTCGCGCCGAGCGCGTTGCGGATGACGAGCTCCCCCTCGCGCGTCGCCGCGCGCGCGAACATGAGCAGCGCGACGTTCCCGCAGATCAGCACGACCAGCATGACGAAGAAGCCGTAGCTCGCACGGGTCATGAGCAGCGCCGACCCGTCGACGAGCGCGACCGACTGCGCGTACGGCATCACGCGCGGGCGCAGGTGCTGGTGCGTGCCCGGGAAGTCGGCGGCGGCGCGGCGCCCCCACGTCGTGAGCTCCGCCTGCGCCTCATCGAGGGTGGCGCCGGGCGCGAGCCGCCCGAAGATCGTGATGCCGGGGCCTCCGCCGCGCGGATATTCGACCGGGTTCAGGCGGAGCGGGATCCAGAGGCTCTGCGCGACCGGGAAGGCGTACCCCTCGGGCATCACGCCCACCACGGTCGTCGGCGTGCGCCCGAGCTGCACCACGCGCCCCACCACGTGCGGGTCGCCGCCGAAGCGCGCCTGCCACACGTCGTGCCCGATCACGGCGACGGCCGGCGCGCCGGGGCGCTCGTCGGCGTCGGCGAGCGCGCGGCCCAGGAGCGGGCGCGCGGGCGCGACGCGGAACGCCGAGGCGCTGATCTCCGCCACCTCCGCGGGCACCGACTCGCCGTCGCTCGTGATGAGGTTGCGGTCCGCCAGCCGGTACGCCCCGAGCTCCTCGACCGAATGCAGCTCGGCGCGCCAGGCGGCGAAGTCGTGGAGCACGCGCGGCTCCGCGCGCCCCGCCGCGGCGTCCCAGCTCTCGAGCGCCACCACGCGGGCGGCGTCGGGGAGCGGGAGCCGCGGGGAGAGCACCTGGCCGGCGAACTCGAACGCGCCGGCGGCCACCCAGATGGCGAACGCGAAGGCGAGCCCGCCGATGAGCGTCAGCCCCGGGTACTTCACGAGCATCCGGAAGCCGAGCACGACGTCGAGCCGAGAGATGCGCGCCGCGCCGAGGCCGCCGGGCTGCGGCTCGCGGCGCCCCCGCGCGCGCCACCGCGCGCGCAGCAGCGCCCCCGTCATGTCGAGCGTGTCGAGCGCGGTGAGCGCGGCCGCGACCGCGGGCCGGTGGCGCGCGAGGCGCGCCCGGTGCACCTCCTCCAGGTCGCCGACGACCTCCCCCTCGTGCTCGGGGAGCGCGAGCCGTGCGAGGACGGCGCGCGCCCACGCCGGCGCCATCGAGTCGTCGTCGTGGCGCGGCGTCACGGCGTCACCCCCAGGGCGAGTCCGGCGGTCATCGCCTGGATCGCGGCGGTCGTGGTGCGAGCGGCCGCCAGCCCGGGCGCGGTCACCGTCACGAGGCGCGGCGGGCGTCCCCCGCGCTCGGCCCGCGGCTCGCCGAGCCGCGTGGCGACGAGGCCGCGCTCCTCCAGCCGCTGGAGCGCGGTGAACACGTTCGCGCGCCGCACGGTGCGCCCGGTGCGCTGCCCGATGTCCTCGGCGATCGACACGGTGTAGGCGGCCTCCGGCCCGAGCCGGAGCGCCGCGAGCATGACGAGGAGCTCGAACTCGGCGAGAGGGGACGCCATCGGGGCTCGTGGGTGGAGGTCGCGCGCTGAGGGACGCCCGGCAAAGTCTCTCTGTGACTAATGCGGGCCGGACCGATCCCCGTCAAGTCGCGCGTGGTGCCTGCCGTACGGCATCGGCGACGCGCGGTTTCGGGACCGGAAACGCCTGCGCACACGCCCACGGAAGCGCCTAGCTTTCCGCGACGCTTTCACCGCACGCCCTCCTTCGTCCGATCCAGCCGCTTCCGCGTGACCCTGCTCTCGCTCGCCAACGTCGGCGTCTCCTTCGGCGCCACCGAACTCTTCAAGGACGTCACCTTCACCGTCGCCGAGGGCGAGCGGTGGGGCATCATCGGCCGCAACGGCGCCGGCAAGTCGTCGCTCTTCAAGCTCATCACCGGCGAGATGCAGCCGACGACGGGGAGCGTCGCGCGCAAGCCGCGGCTCCGGCACGCGCTGCTCGACCAGCACCGCGCCTTCGACGGCGCGACCACCGTCTGGGAGGCCGGCGCGGCGGCGTGGCGCGACGTCATCGCCCTCGAGCGGCGCATCGCCGCGATGGCGATGGAGCTGGGCGAGCTCGGCGACAAGGTCACCGACGAGTTCCTCGAGCGCTTCGGGAACGAGCAGGAGCGCTTCGGGGATCTCGGCGGCTACGAGTACCACGCGCGCGTCGACGCGGTGCTGCAGGGCCTCGGCTTCGACGCCGAGGAGTCGAAGACGCGTCCCCTGGCGTCGCTGTCGGGCGGCGAGCGCGGGCGCGTGGGGCTCGCCGCGCAGCTGATCGCGCCGGCCGACCTGCTGCTCCTCGACGAGCCCACCAACCACCTCGACCTCGACACCACGACCTGGCTGCAGGAGTGGCTCCTCGACGCCGACGAGACGGTCATCGTCGTGTCGCACGACCGCGCGTTCCTCGACGCCATCTGCACGCACATCCTGCACGTCGAGGGGCGCACGAGCGAGTGGTACAAGGGGAACTACAGCCAGTTCGTCCCGCAGCGCGCCGAGCGGCGCCTCACGCGCGACCGCGAGCGCGAGAAGCAGATCGCGTACGTGAAGAAGGAGGAGGAGTACATCCGCCGGAACCTGGCGGGCGTGAACTCCTTCCAGGCGAAGGGCAAGCGCAAGCGCCTGGAGCGCCTGCCGCGCCTCGCGCCGCCGCCCGGCGATCCGGCGGCGATGTCGCTGGAGTTCGAGATGGACGAGCGCGGCGGCGACCGCGTGATCGCCGTCGACGGGCTGACGGTGGAGGTGCCCGGCCGCGTCCTCGTGGACGACTTCACGGCCGTGATGCGCCGCAACGACTTCATCGCGCTCGTCGGCCCGAACGGCGCCGGCAAGTCGACGTTCATCCACACCATCATCGGCGACCTTCCGCCGGCGAAGGGTGAGGCGAAGCTCGGCGGATCGATCACGCCCGCCTGGTTCCGGCAGGACCTCGGCGACCTGCCGCTGAAGATGTCCATGTACGACGCGATCCAGAACCAGCGCCCGCTCTGGACGCGCGGGCACGTGCAGAACTGCCTGGGCGCCTTCGGCTTCAGCGGCGACGAGGTGTCGCGCGAGATCGGCTCGCTCAGCGGCGGCGAGCGGGCGCGCATGGCGCTCGCGCTCATGACGCTCGCGCGCGCGAACCTCCTCATCCTCGACGAGCCGACGAACCACCTGGACGTCGAGAACATCGAGGCGCTCGAGGACGCGCTCGAGGACTACGAGGGCTCGGTGCTGCTGGTGAGCCACGACCGCGCCTTCCTGCGCGAGGTCGCGACGCGCGTCTGGTGGTTCGACGGCACGCGGCTGCGCGACTTCGACGGCTCCTTCGTGGAGTGGGAGGAGGACCGCGCGCGTCGCGCGGCGAAGGGCTGAGCCGCTCCCGTTCGGCGGGGCGCGAGGCGGCTGGTGTCGTGATGCGGCGCGGCCAGCCGCCGCCCTTCGCCGCGCGGCGTGCGCGGCCGGCGGCAGCGGGACCTCGCGCTGCCGCCGGCCCGGCGACACCTACGGCCGCTCGGCCACGTAGAGGTCGAAGTCGCCGCCGCGATTCGACCCGAAGTAGAGGCGCTTGCCGTTGCGCGACATCGACGCCCTCGCCTCCGTCGCGGCCGAGTTGATGCTCTCGTTCTCCAACCGGATCGGCGGCGCCCAGGCCGAGTGCGGCGTGGCGCGGTACGAGTACCAGATGTCGACGCCGCGCGAGCCGCTCCGGTCGGAGTCGAACACGATCTCGCGGCCGTCCGCGCTGACGTTCGGCCGCTGCGAGTTCGCGAGGTCGTCGTTGAGGCCCGCCACGTCCTGCGGCGCCTGCCAGCTTCCATCGGGACCGCGGACGCTGACGTAGATCCGCTGCTTCCCCGTCCGGCTGCTCGAGAAGAACAGCATCCCGCTCCCCGCCGGCACGTACGACGGCGACCACTCGTGCCCCGGGCCGTTCACGACGCAGCCCAGGTGCTCGGGCGGGAGCAGCTCGCCGGACGGGCCCCGGCGGCTCTGGTAGATGTCGGCCCTCGGCGGGTCGCAGTTCAGGCCGTCGTTGCGCTCGCTGACGAACAGGAGCCCGCCGTCGGGCAGCGGCGTCGGACAGTAGTCGTTGGCCGACGAGTTCACGACGGCGAGGGCCACGGGCTCCCCCCACTCGCCGTGCGCGTCGCGGTGCGTGACGTAGATGTCGTTGCTGCCGGCGCGATTGGACGCGAAGTAGAGCGACCGCCCGTCCGTCGACTCGTGCGGGCACCCCTCGAGCGCGGCGGTGTTCGGCCACGGCGAGGAGAGACGGACCGCGGGGCCCCAGCGGTCGCTCGGCAGCGCCTGGAAGCTGGGTGCCGTGGGCTGGCGATCGGTCGCCGACTCGCCGAGCCGTTCGCACGCGGACAGGCACGCCGAGACCGTGGCCAGCACGAGCAGGGAGCTGATGCGCATCGGGCCTCCATCAGTGAGAGTGGGAGATGCCGTGCGCTCCGGGTCCACGAGCCCGCGTCCCTTGCTCGGCCCGGAAGCGCGCGCCTATGTTGGCCGCCTCGGCTCAACCGGGCGTTTCGCCGCAGTCATCGCGCAGTGAACACCGCTAAGTCGTTCAGCGTCAGGCTGTTGGGGACACCGTGCGTGGTCCGCGCGGACGGCGTCCAGGTCACCGGGCGCCCCGTCCAGCGCCACCGCCTCGCGCTCCTCGCGCTCCTCGCGCTGGCGGGCGAGCGCGGATCGACGCGCGATCGCCTGCTGGGCCTCCTCTGGCCGGAGAGCGACACCGAGCGCGCGCGCCAGCTCCTGAACCAGGCGGTCTACCAGCTCCGCAAGGCGCTCGACGAGGACGCGATCCTGTCCGCCGGCGACGAGCTGCGGCTCGATGCGGACGTGCTGCGGGTCGACGTCGCCGAGTTCGAGCGTGCGCTCGCGGAAGGCGACGCGGCGCGTGCCGCCGCCCTCTACCGCGGCCCGTTCCTCGACGGGTTCTTCCAGCGCGACAGCGTGGAGCTCGAGCAGCGCATCGAGCGCGAGCGACAGCGCCTCGCGACGCTGTACGCGCAGGCGCTGGAGCGGCTGGCCGAGGCGGCGGAGGCGAAGGGGGACGTCACCGGCACGGTCGGCGCATGGCAGGCGCGGGCGGAGCACGACCCCTACGACTCGCGCGTCGCGCTCCGTCTGATGCAGGCGCTCGAGGCCGGCGGCAATCGCGCGGGCGCGCTGCAGCACGCCATCGCGCACGGGCGTCTGCTCCAGGAAGAGCTGGGCATCGCCCCGCCCCCGGAGGTGCTGGCGTTTCCGCAGCGTCTGCGCGCGGCCGCGCCGCCGGTGATGCCGCCGACGCCGCTGACGCCGGTGGCACCGCCGGCGATCGACCCGCCGGCCCCGCCGATGGCGCCGCTCGCGGACGCGGAGCCGAGCACGCCCGAGCGACCACCACCGCCGGCGTCGCCGTCGCCACGGGCGCGCGCCTGGCCCCGGGGACTCGCGCGCGGCCGGAACGCGCTCGCCGCCGCCGTCGTGGTCGCGACGGCCGCGGCCGCGTTCAGGCTCGCGAGCCGCAACGACGATGCGCGCTGGCTGCTGCGCGAGGCGCTGCCGCGCAGCGAGGACTCCCTCTCGGCCGCCGACTGGGAATCCGCGTTCCGCGCGGTGCGCGCGGCGGAGCGACGCCTGCCCGACAGCCCCGAGATCGCCGAGCTGTGGCCCCGCGTGTCGTGGCGCGTCACCATCGCGTCGGAGCCCGCGGGGGCGACGGTCTATCGTCAGGCCTACCTCGCGCCGGACGGTGAGTGGGAGAGGCTGGGCCGCACCCCGCTGCGCGACATCCGCATCCCGTACGGCCTGTCGCGACTCCGCTTCGAGCTGCCGGGGCATCGGCCGCTCCTCCGCGCGCTCGGCGGCGCCCACATCAACTGGCAGGAGCTGAAGCCGGTCGATCCGGACATGCTGCTGGTCGGGCCGGAGTCGTTCCGACTCGACACCGAGGCGTCGCTGCCGCCGGACATGGTCCGGGTCCCGGGCGGGCGCGTCACGCTCGACGGCGACCGCATCGACGTCGCCGACTTCCTCCTCGGCCGCTACGAGGTGACGAACGCCGAGTACCGGGCGTTCGTGGTCGCGGGCGGCTACCAGCGTCCGGAGCTGTGGGATCCCGTCGTCGTGCACGGCGCCGCGCTCCCGTGGCGCGACGCCATGACGCGCTTCGTCGATCGCACCGGCCGACCCGGCCCGAGCACGTGGGAGGCCGGCGACTACCCGCAGGGCGACGACCAGCTCCCGGTGTCCGGCGTGAGCTGGTACGAGGCGGCGGCGTACGCCCGCTTCGCCGGTCGCGAGCTGCCGACGGCGCATCATTGGCAGCACGCGCTCGCCAACGCGATGTTCCCGTGGCTCCTGCCCGTGAGCAACTTCGGCGGTGCCGGACCGAGGCGGGTCACGGAGAGTCGCGCGATGTCGCACGTCGGCGCGTACGACATGACCGGCAACGTGCGCGAATGGACGGCGACCGCCATCGGCAACGAGCGGATCATCCTCGGGGGCAGCTGGAACGACCCGTACTACATCGCCGGCACCGAGGACACGTCGGCGCCGCTCACGGACCGCTCCCCGGGCAACGGCATCCGGCTGGCCCTCACGCACGACGCGCCGCGCGCCGCCGCGCGGCTCCGGGCCCCGATGCGCGCGCGGACGACGGCGGCGCCGGTCGTCGTGCGGGATCCCGTCGCCGACGCCGTGTTCGCGGCGTACGGCCGCGTGTTCGACTACGATCGGCGGCCGCTGGACGCGACCATCGACGCCGTCGACACCACCCGCGTCTGGATCCGCGAGCGCGTCTCGTTCGCGGCGGGATACGGCAGCGAGCGGGTGCTGCTGCACCTCTACGTGCCGAGGCACGTGCGGCCGCCCTACCAGACCCTCGTCTACTGGCCGGGCTGGGACACGTTCGCGCTCGACGACGTGGACGAGTACTTCGCGAAGCAGCTCGACTTCGCCGTCAAGAGCGGGCGCGCCGTGGCGTTCCCGATCTATCGCGGCACGTTCGGCCGCGCGGCCGGAAACGTCCGCGCCCGACCGAGCTTCGGCAGCGCCGAATACCGCGACAACACGATCTACACCGTCAAGGATCTGCGCCGCACCATCGACTATCTCGAGACGCGTCCGGACGTCGCGCGCGACGCCATCGCGTACTTCGGCTACAGCTGGGGCGGCGTGAACGGTCCGGTCGCGCTGGCGCAGGAGCCGCGCATTCGCGCGGCGATCATCCAGATCGGCCTCCTCCCGCCGATGGCGGCGACGCCGGAAGTCGATCCGGTGAACGCGCTGCCCCGCGTCCGCGTGCCGACCCTGCTGTTCAGCGGCGAGTTCGACCCGATGGTGCCGCGCGAGAACGCCGAACGCTACTTCGCCCTGCTCGGCACCCCGCCGGGCCAGAAGCGGCACGTGATCGCCATCGGCGGGCACTTCATCCCGCGTCCGCTCATCATTCGCGAGACGCTGGAGTGGCTGGACCGGTACCTGGGCCCCGTGCGTCGCTAGCCGGCGCCGCGGCGGCACCGCGACGGCGGGCGGGCATCGGCGTTCGCGCTCCCGTCGCGTCAGGGATCGCGAGACGGTCGCGCCGACGGCCGCGCGCGCGGTGGGACGAGCTTCACGCCGCGGGCACCAGCCGCACGAGGGTGATGGTGTTCGTCGTGCCCACCCGCAGCGGCGCGAGGAACGTCCCGACGCCCGGCGAGACGAACACCTGCATGGTCTCGAACGCGTGCAGGCCGACGTCGAACGGGAACTGCAGGCGCGCGACGAGCGTCGCCGGGAAGACCTGCCCCGCGTGCGTGTGCCCCGCGAGCATCAGGTCGATGCCGCGCGCGACCGCGTACCGCGCGCCGACGGGGCTGTGGTGCAGGAGCACCGCGGGCACGTCCGGGCGCACCGGCAGCTTCGGCAGCGCCGACGCGAAGGTCTCCTTCTCGTGCGACGGGTGCGCGTCGAACGTCTGCGCGTCCGGCTTCATGTACCGGAGCCCGACGATCTGCAGCCCGTGCGACTCGGCGACCTCGTTCCGCAGCACGCGCACGCCGTGGCCGGCCACGGCGCGCTGGGCGCGCGGCTGGTCGACGTCCTGCTCGTGGTTGCCGCCGACGTAGAACACGGGCGCCCGGAGCTCCGCGAGCGGCGCCAGCACGCCGGGGGCGAGCGCGACCTCCGCGTCGAGCAGGTCGCCGGTGATCGCCACGAGATCCGGGGCGCGGCGGTTGGTCTCGTCCACGACGCGCTGCAGGTAGGCGCGCCCGCGATGGTGGCCGACGTGCACGTCCGACAGGTGCATGATCGTCACCGGCCGCGCCAGGCCGGGGAGCGCGATCTCGACCTCGTCGACCGTGAACGAGCGCGCGTGCACCACCCCGTACGCGGTCGCCGCGCCCGCGACGGCGAGCGCCGCGATGCCCGACGTGCGCCGCGGCACGCGCCACGCGCGCTCGACGAGCCACGCGACGAGGAAGGCGAGCGTCAGGTACACCATCAGCACGAGCGCGACGCCGCCCGCCCAGTAGGCCGCGCCGAGCACGGGGCTCGCCGACGTGGCGCCCGCGAGGACGGCGACGGCGAGCAGCACGTACGCGGCGACCCACGCGCGGCGGAACAGCCGCGCGCGCGCGAGCCCGAAGGTGGCGATCAGCCGGTTGGCGACGAAGACGAGCGCCGCGCCGAACAGCGCGAAGGTCAGGAGCGGGACGAGGATCCCGAGGACGGTCTGCATGTCGAGGAAGTTGCAGCGACGCCGGTCGACCCGCTCGGTGCGCAGGCCGACGCGTAAGGGTGCACGCTGCCACACTACGCGCCCGGCGGCGCCGCATCGATGGGTCGAACGTACCAGTCGGTCCACGCGGACGGCATCGCGCCGACCGCTCGCGGCGACGCCCTACGGCCGCCAGGCGAGCGACACGACCGCGTAGTGGAGCCAGGCGAAGTTGTACGTCTCCTCGACGTCGGCGCCGCCCTCGAGGCTCCGGTAGCCCGCCTGCAGGGTGAGGTCGGGGCGGACGTCGTAGCCTGCCTTGAGCGCCGCGTCGATGGCGCGCCCCGGGCCGCCGGCCAGCGCGTCGGCGTCGAGCGAGAGGCGCCAGCGCGGCGCCGCGCGCCACTCGCCGGCGGCGTGCAGCAGCGGCACGAAGCCCACGTTGTCCTTGCGCGCCGCCGTGGCGCCCTGCGTCAGCTCCACCGTCGCGTCGCGGATCTTCCCCGTGAAGCCGACCCACGCCGACGTCCGCGCGCCCGCGTGCACCCGGTAGCGATAGGTGAGGCGATACGAGTTGAAGGTGTACGAGGCGTCGACCGGCGCGCCGGCGGCGAAGCGCCCCCCCTCGAAGACGACGGGCACGGCCGGCACGCCGGTGCCCGTGAGCGTCAGCGGGGCCACGAGCGCGCGCAGGCCGTGCCGCTCCCCGAGGTTCCACGTCAGGTACGCGCGGCCCGCCGGCCATGGCCCGCTCCCGGTCAGCCCGGAGAGCGAGAAGCGCGTCGCGGAGCCGTCGTTCGGGATCTCGGCGTCGTTGTAGCCCTGCCAGACGGCGCCCCCCTCGAGCTCGAGGACGAAGCGCGGCGTCTGCGCGGCACCCGCGCGGGGAAGGGCGAGGACGGCGGCGAGCAGCGCGAGCGACGGAGCGCGGGTCATGGCGGAGCGTCTGGGGACGGCGCGGCGCGACGGGCGTCGCGCGGGATTCCACGCGAACACGTCGCCCGCGTCGTGCGTTCCCCGCGGGTCGCTCGCACGACGTCAGAGCCGGCCCAGCCGGCCGCCGTCGACGACGAGCGCGGCGCCCTGCACGAACGCCGCGTCGTCGGACGCCAGGAACGCGATCGCCGCCGCCAGCTGGTCGGGCGTGCCGACGTAGTCGCGATCGACGTGCTCGACGCCCGTGCGCACGTTCGGGTTGTCCCACAGCATCGGCGTGTCGACCGCGCCCGGCAGCACGGCGTTCACGCGGATCCCGCGCGGCTTCCCCTCGATCGCGGCCGAGCGGGTGAGCGAGACCAGCGCGGCCTTCGCGGCGGCGTACGGCGCCACCCGCGGCTCCGTCCTGCAGGCGTGGATGCTGGCGACGTTGACGACCGCGCCGCCGTGCTCCATGCGGAGGAGCGCCTGCTTGACGAAGTGGAACGCGCCCAGCAGGTCGACGCCGAGCACGCGCCGCCAGTCGTCGCCCGTGAGCTCGACGATGGACGCGAACGTCATCAGCCCGGCGTTGTTGACGATCGCGTCGAGCCGTCCGAACCGGCGGTACGTCTCGTCGACGCAGGCGACCACCTGCCCCTCGTCGGCGACGTCGCACGCCACGCCCGCGGCGTCGGGAGCGCCGGCCTCGCGCGCCTGGCGCCCGGCCGCGGTCGCGCCCTCCGCGTCCCGGTCGGCGACCACGACGCGCGCGCCCTCGCGCGCGAGGCGGAGCGCGGTGGCGAGGCCGATGCCCCCCGCCCCGCCGGTGACGATCGCGACGCGCCCGTCGAACCGGCTCACGCGGGCCGTCCGCCAGCGGGCGTCGCGCCGGCGGACGCCGGATCGGCGGTGCGGCCGAACGACGAGTCGTCAGCCGATTGCGCGCGCGCCGGCGCGTGGCCGTCGCCGTCGTGGCCCTCGTGCCCGCGCGGCGCGCGCCCGGGGTGCAGCGGGATCGAGAGCACCACGCTCTGCGTCGGCAGCACGTCGCGCCACTCGCGGATCAGCTCCTGGTACGCGACGCCCACCGGGCGCAGCGTGCGCGCGAGGTCGCAGAGCCCGCGCGGGTTCACGCGCCCGTTCCGCTCGCGCAGCGCCGTGTCCCAGTCCACCTGGTCGGTGAGCGAGTACCAGGTGAAGCCGACGACCGGCACGCCGTCGTTGCGCACGCGGAGCACGTTCGCCCACTCCTTCCACAGCCAGTCCACCGCCTCGCGCCCGGTCGGCCCCTGGTCGAGGTTCGTCTCGGTGTGCATCACCGGCACACGGTAGCGGTCGTAGTACTGCCGCGTGATCGCGTAGTAGCCGAAGATCTCGCCCGAGGGGCGCGTGGTGCCGTCGGCGGCGACGAGGTGCTCGTTGGTGACGTAGTAGTCGTTGCCGAGGATGCAGTGGTGGCGCAGCTGCTGGTCGAGGAAGAAGTGGTACTCCGCGCGCGTCATGCCGTTGTCGAGCAGGTACTCGTACATGTCCGAGTTCACGCGCCGCCCGTAGTTCAGATCCAGCGAGAGGAACCGGCTCTCGTTCAGCGTCTCGGCCGCGGCGACGGCGCGCGGGCTGCCGGCGTGGTAGTACTCCGACGACTCGCTCTGCACGAAGATCGCGTCGGGGCGCACGTCGAGGATCGCGCGCATGGCGAGCACGTTGGCGCGCACCAGGTGCTTGAGCGCGGTGACGAACGCCCGCTCGGTCGCGAGCTGCTCGTTCCACCAGCCGTAGCGCGCGGAGAACAGCGCGCAGATGTACATCTCGTTCACCGGGGTGTAGAGCTGCACCCACGGGAAGCGCTCCGCGAACGCCCGCGCGTAGTCGGCGAAGCGGACGGGAAAGTCGGGGTTCTGGAAGTCGCCGATCCAGTCGGGCACCCCGAAGTGGCAGAGGTCCGCGATCGGGACGGGGCCCGCCCGGCGCAGCTCGGCGAACGTCTCGTCGGCGAAGGCCCAGTCGTGCCGCCCGGGCCCGAGCCACGTGCGGTGCAGCGGCGGCCCGCAGCGCAGGTGCGTGACGCCGATCTCGCGCGCGAGCGCGAAGTCGCGCCGCCAGTGGTCGTAGTGGCCGCACGCCTCCAGCTCGTCGACGCGCACGCGGCCGCCGTCGAGCGTCGGGATGCTGTTCTCGATCCCCGACGCGAACAGGAAGTACGTGCCGTCCGAGAGCTGCGACATCGCGAGCGTGCATCCTCCGGTCCGTGCGGCGCGAGCGCCGCGCGTCACGTCGACCGGACGATGCACGCTCCACACCGCCGGCACCGCCGGCGCGCGGGCTACTCGTGCGCGTCGTGCGCCGGCGGCGCCCGGTGGTGCGCGCACGACGTGCGCGGGTTGAACTGGGCGAAGGTCCCGTTCGGGTTCTCGCGGTACAGCCACGCGTGCAGCTCGTAGTGCGGCTCGAAGCCGTGCGCCTCGTCCGCGGCCGTCAGCGGATTGTCGATCATGTGGTAGTACTCCTGCCCCGCGAACTGCGGCGGCGCGGTGTTGCCCGCCGCGCGCCACGCCCGCTCGAACACCAGGTTCTCCACCGCGACCAGCCGGAGCGACCCGTCCGCCTGCGGCTCGTAGATCAGCACGCCCGGCGTGCGGAAGTCCGTGTGCGTCCCCGTGCCGCTGACGCGCGGGTTCGGCGGCGCGGTGATCCCCAGGAGGTCGGGGCGGAAGTAGTGGATCCCCATCCCGCCCAGCTGCCGGGGCATCCCCTCCATCTCGGCCGTCATGCACATCGAGGCCGGGTCGCGCACGTAGCCCTCCTTCAGCGCGACCCGCACGTCGCGGAAGCGCTCGGTGGCCACGCGGACGGCCGCGAGGGTGGGCGCCGCCTCGACGCCGCGGACGACGGCGGCGCTGGCGGTGCCGGGAATCGCACGCGCCTGTCCCGCGGCGGGGACCGCCGCGAGGACGCCGGCCAGGGCGGCGGCCAGGAACGCGGTGCGACGGACCGGCGACTTCGAATCGTGCGGCGGGCGCTGCTGCGTCGTGGACATGGGATCGCCTCCGGAGCGAGGGGTCGGGTCGTGGTAGATTTCAGTGAACGTAGACGATCACTGGACGGAGGCGACGATACGGGTGCCCGGCGCGCTTGTCAAGAGTTCAGTGAACAGATATGTTCACCACATGACCACCCAGCGAGCGCCCCGGAAGTACGAGCAGAAGCGCCGAGCCGAGCAGCAGGCGGAGACCCGGCGCCGGATCGTGGAGGCGATGGTCGCGCTGCATGCGGAGGTCGGCCCGGCGCGGACGACCATCAGCGCGATCGCGGAGCGGGCGGGCGTGGAGCGGCTGACCGTATACCGCCACTTCGGCGACGAGACGGCGATGTTCGAGGCCTGCTCCGCGCACTTCGCCAGCGAGGTCGTGGCGCCCCCCGACCCCGCCGCGTGGAGCGGGATCGCCGGCGCCGCGGAGCGCCTGCAGGCGGCGCTGCGCGCCTTCTACGCCTACTACCGGCGCGCGGAGCCGATGCTCGTCCACGTGCACCGCGACCTGCCCACGCTCCCGGCGCTGGCCGCCGTGATGGCGCCGTGGGACGCCCTCGTCGCCGACGTGCGGGACGGCGTCGTCGCGGCCTGGGCCGCGGAGGGGCTCGCGGGCGGGGCGGCGCGCGCGCGCCTGACCGCCGTGGTCGCGCACGCCCTCCGCTTCGAGACGTGGCGGTCGCTGGCGCGCGCGGGGGCGCCCGACGCCGCGCCCGACGCCGCGCCCGGCGACGCGCACGTGGACGCGATCGGGGACGCCGAGGCGGCGGACCTGATGGTCGCGCTCGCGCGGGCGGCCGCGGCGCGGGCCTGACGGCCGGCGCGCCCGCTCGCGCTCCGCGCGCGAAGCGTCGGATCAGCGCGCCGACCGCGGCGCCGTCGCCGAAGAGCGCGCGGACCGGGTCGTAGGTCGCGTCCGTCGCGCCGACCAGGGCGTCGGACTGCCGGGCCTCCGTCCAGCCGCCGCGCAGCGCCAGGAACGCGGCCGGCGCGCGCGCCTCCAGGCCGATCACGGCGTCGGCGATCGCGGCCCGCACCGGCTCCGGCAGGCTCGTGCGCACCGCGACGGGGCCGAGCAGGATGTCGGGGGACCGCCAGAGCACGTGGTACCGGGCGCGCTCGCCCGGCTCGAGCGTCGCGAGCTGCCGCTCGTACTCCTCGGCCGCCAGCCCGGCGAGGTCGACCGCGCCGTCGCGCAGCCCGGTGAAGGCGCCCGCGTGCGTGCCGGCGTACGTCGTCGCCCGCGCCCGCCGGTCGAGGTCCGAGATCCCGAGGCCGGCGAGCGCGAGCCGCGGCACCAGGTTGCCCGTCGTGGAGCCCGGGGCGACGAGCCCCACGCGCAGCGTGCCGACGCGTGCCCGCAGCGCGCCCGTGTCGGGCACGGCGTCGCGCCGCGCCACGAGCACGGCGGCGTAGCCGGTCCGCACGCCGGCGGGGACGCGGAACGTCGCGACCGCCCGCGCCACCGCGCGCGGCTCCTCCGCCAGGAGCAGGTAGCCGAAGGTGTTGGTGACGACGACGTCGGCCCGCCGCTCGCGGACCGCGGCGACGAGGGCGACCGGATCCGCCGCCACCAGCACGCGGGTCGGGCGGCCCAGCCGCGCCTGCAGGTAGTCCGCGAGCCCCGTGATCGCACCCGCGCGGTCCACCGACGGGTAGGCGTACGTCGCGACGACCAGCGTGTCCGGCACCTGCGCCCACGTTGCGCGCGGGAGGCCGGGCAGGAGCACGGTGACGGCCGCGCACCGGAGGGCGAGGGATCGGAGACGGTGGCGCAGGGGCATGGGCGTGCGCGCCGCGGGACCGGGCCGCGAGCGCTGGGCTGGGAGGACGGGTGGAGCTGGCTGGCGAGGTCCGGCGTCCGGTCCGCCCGACGGCCCGACGATGCCGCCGCCCCACGCGCCTCGAAGATACTCGCCCGTCGTCCGCTCACCGCCCCCGCACGACGACCGTGCTCAGTCGCACCGTCCGGGCGGGCTGGCCGTCGACTGCCGCCGTGCGCGCCTCGATCACCACGCGGCCGGGGCGCGCGAGCTCCAGCGGCACCCGCCCGAGCATGGCGGACGCGAAGCCCTGGGCGTCCGTGCCGGCGTCGGCGGCGATGCGGGTCCCCGCGCCCGAGACGACGCGCCAGCTGACCGGCGTGCGCACCGGGTGTCCGTCGCGCGTGACCGCCTGCAGCAGGAGCGGCACCCCGCGCGTCAGCTCGGTCAGCGACAGCGTGTCCGGCAGCGCGACGACCGGCTCCAGGCGCAGCGTCGCCGCGTCCTCGGCGGCGTCGCGGACGACCGCCGCCGACGGTGCGGCGGCGACCTGCGCGCGGGCGGCGCCCGCCGTCGGCTGCTGCGCGCCCGCGCGCGACGCACCGGCGACGGCGAGGACGAGGACCAGAGGCGTGACGGCGCGGGCGGCGTGACGGGCGACGGGCGACATGGCGCTCTCCGGTCTGGGGGTTCGGGGAGCCGGGCTCGACTCCCTCCACTCACCCGATACGGAGCCGCGGCGCCGAACCGATCACGCGCCGCGCCTCGCGTCCAGCGCGTCGCGCAGCGCGGACGCCGAG
>CBHYLO010000006.1:0-22229 GCA_966128675.1 uncultured bacterium
CATCCCGCGGCGACCAGCCGCTCGCTCTGCGCCTTCATGCGCGCGGCGAAGCCGGCGTCGGCGAGGAGCGCCTCGAACGTCCCCTCGCGGACCACGCGCCCCTCGTCCAGCACGTAGATGCGGTCGCAGGCCGCCAGGTACACCGGGTCGTGCGACACCGCGACGACCGTCCACCCGGCGTCGCGGCGCAGCAGCCGCTCGAGCAGCTCGCGCTTGAACAGCGGCTCCAGGTGGTGGAAGAACTCGTCGAGCAGCAGCAGCGACGGCTCGCCCGCGACGGCGCGCGCGAGGGCGAGCTTGCGCGCGACGTGCGAGGGGAGCCCCGCGCCGGCGCCGACGGGCGTGCGGAGCCCCTGCGGCAGCGCCGCCACGTGCTCGGCCAGCCCCGCGCACGCGAGCGCGCGCCGCACCTCCGCGTCGCCCACGTGCGCCCGCCCGACGCTCACGTTCTCGGCGATCGTGCCGTCGAACAGGTGCGGCTCCTGCTCGACGTAGCCGACGCGCCGGCGCAGCGCCGCGGCGTCGAGGTCGCGCAGCGACACGCCGTCCACCGCGAGCGCCCCCTCGTAGCCCGCGCGCAGCCCCGCCAGCAGCGCGAGCAGCGTCGACTCGCCCGAGCCCTCGGTGCCGGTGATCGCGATGCGCTCGCCGGGCGCGACGCGCAGCGCGACGTCGGCCACCGCGGGCCCGGCGGCGCCGGGATAGGCGAAGGTCAGCGCGCGCGCCGCGATCGCGCTCCCGCGCGGGGACGGCGGCGGCGGCGCCACGCCGACGGCCGGCGCGTCGGCCGGCAGGTCGTCCACGTGGCCGACCTTCTCCGCCGACGTCAGCACGTCGTACAGGGTGCTGAGGCTCAGCGTCAGCTTCTCCACCGCGGCGAGCAGGCTCACGACCACCAGCTCGCTCGCGACGAACTGGCCGAGCGTGATCCGGCGGTCGACGACGAGCGCGGTGCCGAGGACGAGGAGCGCGCCGGTCGTGACGGTGCGGAACGCGACGGTCGCCACGTGCTGGCGCACGAGCACGCGGAAGTGCGCCTGGCGGGCGCGCAGGTACGACGCCACCTCGGCGTCGGCGCGGGCGAGCGGCATCGGCACGTCGCCGGCGGCGCGGAACGTCCCCAGCCGACGCGCCAACTCCTGCAGCCAGTGCGCGACGCGGTACTTGGCCGCCGACTCCGCGAGGCTCGTGGCGAGCCCGCCGCGCCCCGACAGCCAGAGCGACGCGCCCAGCAGCGCGAGGAGCAGCGCGCCCGCCAGCGAGAGCGACGGGTGGTAGAGCGTCAGCAGCAGGAGGCCGAAGAGCACCGCGAGCAGCGCCGCCGCCGCCTCGGTCAGCAGCTTCGCGAGGCTCTTCTGGATGATCACCACCTCGAAGAAGCGGTTGACCGTCTCGGGCAGGTCCTGCCCGCCGAGCGCCTCGGCGCGGAGCCGCGGGATGCGGGCGCCCCAGTCCAGCGACAGCCGCGCGAAGACCCGCTGCTGGAGCCGCTCGACGGCCGCGAGCTGCAGCACCTGCACCCACCCGGCGAGCGCGGTGCCCGCGACCACCGCGGCGATGAGGATCACCACCGGCTGCAGCAGCATCCCGCCGCCCACCAGGCCGATGATCGCCTGCACGCCCACCGGGAGCGCGAGGCCGAGCAGCCCCGCCACCGCCGCGTGCACGAAGACGAGCCCGATCTCGCCCCGCTCGTCGGCGAGGATCGCGACGAGGCGTGACACCGGGCTGACGTCGTGCGACGGGCGGGGCGCGGCCATGGACGGGTGCGAGGAGGCGCGGGGCTCCACGGAGGAAAGTCACGATCCGTTCAGCCGGCAAATCGAAAGAATCGACGCCGGACATAGACGGGAACGAACGGTCCCGTCGCGCCGTTCCGTCGGCGTCCGCCGGATGGGGCGGGGCGGCGGGATCCACCTGGCGAGGAGGCGGGCACATGGCGCGCGCGCGGGGCACCGGAGGCGGCGCATGACGGCGTCGCCGTCGCTCAACGCGCTCAACTTCCAGCACCTGCTCTACTTCTGGACGGTGGCGAGCGAGGGGAGCATCGCCGCCGCGACGAAGGTGCTGCACCTCGCGCAGCCGACGATCAGCGCGCAGCTGAAGGTGCTGGAGCGCTCGCTCGGCGAGCGGCTGTTCGAGCGGCGCGGGCGGCGGCTGGAGCTGACCGAGGTCGGGCGGCTCGTGTTCCGCTTCGCCGACGACATGTTCTCGATCGGCCGCGAGCTGCAGAAGACGCTCGGCGGGCTGCCGGCGCCGGGACGCACGACGCGGTTCGCGGTCGGCGTCTCCGACGCGCTCCCGAAGCTCACGACGCACCGGCTGCTGGAGCCCGCGCTCGCCCGCGCCGACGGACACCGCCTGCTGCTGCGGATCGGCAAGACGGGCGCGCTGCTGGCGGAGCTGGCGACGCACGGGCTGGACGTGGTGCTCGCCGACGCGCCCGCCCCGGCCGGCACGCCGGGCTCGTACTCGCACCTCCTGGGCGAGAGCGGCGTCACGGTGTTCGCGGTGCCGGCGCTCGCGGCGCGGCACCGGCGCGGCTTCCCCGGCTCGCTCGCCGGCGCGCCGTTCCTCCTGCAGGCCCCGAACAGCGCGCTGCGGCGGTCGCTCGACGCGTGGTTCGCCGCCACCGACGTCGAGCCGCGCGTGGTCGCGGAGGTCGAGGACATCGCGCTGCTGCAGGTCTTCGGGGGCGCGGGCATGGGGCTGTTCGCCGCGCCGACGGTGGTCGAGGCCGACATCCGCCGCGCGTACGGGGTGCGCGTGGTGGGACGCCTGCCCGACGTGCGCGAGCGCTTCTACGCGATCTCGATGCAGCGCAAGCTCACGCACCCGGCCGTCGTCGCGCTGCGCGACGCGGCGCGACGGCGGCTGGACGCGCCCTAGCTCTCGTCGAGCCGGCGCTGCCGGGACGCGAACCGCACGAGATCCGCGCGCGCGAACGCCTGGCCCGTCAGCGCGTGCGGTCGCGCCGGCGTCGCGCGGCCAGCCCCGCCATCCCGACGAGCCCCGTCGCCAGCAGCGCGTAGGTCGAGGGCTCGGGCACGACCTGCGCGACGGGCGTGAGGTTGCGCAGCGTCACCTGCTCGATCACCCAGTTGGGGTTCACGAAGGCGTTGTTGTCGCCCCAGCCGCCGTCGAACGCGAACTGCACCGTGGCGCCCGCGGTGACCGCGGCGCTGAACACGCTGGTGACGAGCCCGAACGGCGAGAAGCCGCAGAACCCGCGCGCCCCGCCGCCCGCGAGCGGGTTGCCGCCCGACGTCGAGATGACGCCCGAGTACGACGCGCCGCCGGGCGCGAGGACCTGCGTGAACGCGCCGCCGTTCACGCTGGCGAACACCACGCCGGCGTCGGCGCAGCGGTCCTGCGTCTCGTCGCCCTCGAAGATGAAGCGGTGGTCCGCGCTCATCGCCACCGCGTCGGACGTGGCCAGGAAGACGGGGGTGAGCAGGCGCTTCCGCGCCACGGACGTCGACCCCAGCGTGAGCCAGCCCTCGCCGTCGACCCACGTCCACGGCGTCCCGCCACCGACGAGGGTCTGCGCGGTGAAGCCGCCGGCGCTCGTCCGGAGGTCGATCGACGACGTCTGCGCGTGGGCGGCCGTCGCGCCGCCCGTCGCCAGGGCGGCGACGACCGCCGCCCGGACCTGCCACGTACTCGTTCGCATGACTGGCTCCTCGAGCCCGAGGTGGACGGAAGGGGGCCGACCGGCCGGCCCCTCCCGGCGGCGGGCCGCACCTGCGATGCGTCCGCCCACACCCCTCACGCGATTCGACGGCGGAACCGGACACGCCGCGCCCGGCGTCACTCCCGATCCGCGGTCACGGGATCCCCCGAGCCGGTGACGCGCGTCGACGAGCCGGGCGTGCCGCGCGCCGGCTCCCACAGCCGGAAGCCGCCCGTGAACGCGTTCGCGTTGGAGCCCAGCCGCGCGCCCGCCGGCGGCGCATCGAGCTTCTTCGCGTTGCCGCCGCCGAGCACGACGTCGTCGACCTGCATCGCCTCGCGCAGGCGCTGCGTCACGTCGGCGACCAGGCGCAGCCACCGCCGCTGGCCGTGCCGCGCGCGCCCCGCCGCGCCGACGTGCTCCTCGAACGTCCCGCGGCGGTACGGCAGGTGCGCCAGCTCCAGCGGCTGCACGATCCCGTCGACGACGAGCGCCGAGCCGAGCCCCGTGCCGAGGCCGAGGAAGAGCATGCGCCCGCCCTCGTAGCTGCCGAGCGCCTGCATCGCCGCGTCGTTGACGACGCGCGTCGGGCGGCCGAAGGCGGCGGCGAGGTCGAAGCCCAGCCAGCCCGGCCCGATGTTGTGCGGCTCGCGCGCCGGCCGCCCGTCGCGCACCGGGCCGGGATAGCCGACCGACACGACGTCGTAGGGCCACGCGCGCGTCGCGGCCTGCACGGCGGCGACCATCTGCTCCGGCGTGAGCTCGGGGCCGGAGGGCAGCTTCACGCGCTCCGGCTGGCCGGTGGCGAGCAGCTTGACGTGCGTGCCGCCGACGTCGACGACGAGGATGCGCATGCGTCGGGAGGGAGCGGGAATCGGGCGGTGGCGGTGCGTCGCAGGATCGCGTCGGTGCGGCGCGTCGTCGAGGGGCGGCGGGGCTGGAAAATACGGGGTGTACCCCGCATCTTGCGGTCCCGCCGGCGCGACCGCCGCGAGGTGTCGCTTACCAGGAGCCGCACGAGTGGACGAACCGACGCCGTTGGAATCCGACACCTCCGCGCAGACCATGACGCCGCGTCGAGCGCGCGTGTGAACGCGTCGGGACTCCCCGGGGAGGTCCGCGCGCTGATCCGCGGGCCCGTGGCGAGCATGGCCCACGTGGAAGCGCTGCTCCTGCTGCGCCGTCGCGCGCCCGCCGCGGTGGCGGTCGCCGAGCTCGCGGCAGAGGCGCAGATGCCGGGCCCCGCGCAGACGCGGCGCTGCCTCGACGACCTGGTCGGCGCCGGACTGCTGGAGCGCACGGACGCGGAGCTGTATCGCTACGCGCCCAAGCGCGACGCGGAGCGGCAGGCCGTCGACGCCCTCGCGGCGATGTACAACGAGAAGCCGGTCACGCTCGTGCGCGCGGTGTACGCCCGTCCCGCGGGGCCCATCCAGGCCTTCGCCGATGCGTTCCGCCTCCGGAGCGACGAGGCGTGATGGCGGTGGACTTCATCCTCCTCGTGTACGTGCTGTGTGCGCTGACGAGCGCCGCCTGCGCCGTGCTGCTACTGCGCGCGTGGCGCCGCACCCGCCAGCGCCTGCTGCTCTGGAGCGGCCTGTGCTTCACGGGCCTGGCGCTCAACAACGTGCTGCTCGTCATCGACGAGCGCATGGTGCCGGAGACCGACCTCTCGCTCGTCCGCACGCTGCCCGCGCTGGTGGGCGTCTCGCTGCTGCTCTACGGCTTCATCTGGGACGCCGATGCGTGACACGACCGCGCTGACGCTGGCCGTCGCGGGCGCCCTGGCCATGGGCTACGCGCTGGCCGCGCTCTTCTTCACGCGCTTCTGGCGCCGCACACGCGTCGCGCTGTTCGGCTGGTTCGCGGTGGCGTTCGTGCTGCTCGCGACGCAGCGGCTCATGCTCGCGCTCACGCTCCAGGCACCAGACGCGATCCCGTGGAGCTACACGGTGCGGCTGCTGGCGTTCGTGCTCATCCTCGTCGGCATCGCCGTGCAGAATCGCCGCGCGCGCCACGCGTCGCGCGGCCACGAGTGAGCCGGACGCACCGTCACCATCCGGCGCGCGCGGCCGTGCCGACGCGGAACCAGCGATAGCCGTGCCCGTCGAGCTCCACGCCCGCCGCCAGGTCGCGCAGCGGCCCGTAGTCGCGGTTCGCCAGCAGCTCGGTGACCGGGGGCGAGCCGGTGAGCGACGCGTCCGGCCGCACGTGACAGGCAGTGGGCGCGAGGTTGTGGAGGGTGAGCACGATTCCCGACCGGGCGACGTGCGACGACGGCAGCAGGTTGGTGGTCGTGGACCCGATGCCGTTGGCCGCGGACCGCGCGAGGTCGCAGCGCAGGCACACGACGCCCGGGGCGTCGGTGTCGAGCACCGTCGCCACGCCCCAGCCGAGCTCCGGACAGGCCTGCCGCACGCCGAGCGCCCGTTGCAGCCAGTTGAGGAGCGAGCCCGGGTCCCGTTGCTGGTCGGTGACGTTGACGCGGGTCGGCCCGTACGCGCCGTCGACGACGCGCCGCACGAGCTGCCCGTCCGCCACGTCGGAGAAGCCCGCGTTGCGTCCCGGCGTCCACTGCATCGGCGTACGGACGCTGTCGCGCTCGGGGAGCGCGAGGTCGTCGCCCATGCCGATCTCGTCGCCGTAGCGGAGCACCGGCGTCCCGGGCAGCGCGAGCATGAGCGCGTGCGCGAGCTCGATGCGCCGCCGGTCGCCCTCGAGCATCGGCGCGAGGCGTCGACGCACGCCGCGGTCGTAGAGGCGCATGTCCGGGTCGGGCGCGAACACCGCGTACGCCGCCACCAGCTCCTCGGGCGCGAGCCGGCCCAGATCGAGCTCGTCGTGGTTCCGCAGGAAGTTCGCCCACTGCGCCGTGATCGGGAGCGCGGGCAGTCGCCGCAGCGCCTCGGCGAGCGGCGCGGCGCGCCCGGTGGCGAGTGCGAGGAACAGGTGCTGGTTCGCGTAGAAGTTGAAGAGGAGGTGGAGCTTGTCGCCGGCCCCGACGTAGTCGTCCACGTCCTCCGGCAGCACGTTCGCCTCGGCCAGCAGGGCGGCGTCCCCACGGCGCCACGACAGGAAGTTCCGCATGTAGCGGAAGAACGTGTGCGGCCGCCGCGCCTCGGTGCTGGCGGCCTGCACCCCCTTGCGCTCGATGAGGAACGGCGCTGCATCGAGCCGGAACCCTGAGACGCCGAGCTCCAGCCAGAAGCCCATGATCTTGCGGATCTCCTCGCGCACCGCGGGGTTGGCGAGGTTCAGGTCGGGCTGGAAGCGATAGAAGCGGTGGAAGTACCAGGCGTCGGCGGCGGCGTCGTGCGACCACGTGGACTCCTCGACGCCGGGGAACACCATGCCCTCGCGTGCGTTGTCGGGTGGCGCATCGGCCCACACGTAGTAGTCGCGATACGGGGACTGCCGGTCGGCGCGCGCCGCCTGGAACCACGGGTGCTGGTCGGAGGTGTGGTTGACGACGAGGTCGATCATCACGCGGATGCCGCGCTCGCGCGCGACGCGCAGGAAGTCCACGAAGTCGCCGAGCGTGCCGAGGCGCGGATCGACGCCGTAGTAGTCCGCCACGTCGTAGCGATGGTCGCGGTTCGGCGACGGGTAGAACGGCAGCAGCCACACGCACGTGACGCCGAGGGCGTGCAGGTACTCGACGCGCGACGTGAGGCCGGGGAAGTCGCCGATGCCGTCGCCGTTCGAGTCCTGGAAGGTGTCCACGCTCAGCGCGTACACGATCGCGTCCTTGTACCAGAGATCACCGGGACCGAGCATCGCGCCTCGAGGTCAGTGGGGTAGGGAGGGCAGGGTGGTGCCGTCCGTGCGCGCGTGCGGCCCGGCCGCCACCGCGCGCTCGTAGAGCCCGAGGATGTGGCTGCGGCTGACGACGCCGACGAGCCGCCCGGTGGCGCCGTCGAGCACCGGCAGCGACCCCTCGCCGCGCACGCCCATGCGGCGCACGGCCTCCAGCAGCGAATCGTCGAGCTCCAGCGTCTCGGTCGGCTGCGCGACGTCGGCGGCGAGGAGCACGGCGTCGAGCGCGTGGTCGCTGCGCGCGACCGTGCCGAGGTCCGCCGCGGTCAGCACGCCGACGTAGGCGCCCGTGTCGTCGATCACCGGGAAGACCGTCTGGTCGCGGTGACCGAGATGGTCGAGCAGCGTGACGACGGCGTCGCCCTCGCGGACCACCACCGCGTCGGGGTCGAGCGCGTCGCGCACGCGCAGTCCCGTCAGCACGTCGCGGTCGGCGCCGTGCTCGAGATGCTCGCCGCGCCGGCGCAGCCACCCGCTGTAGAGATTGTCGGGAGAGAGCCAGCGCGCGACGAGGTGGGCGATGACCACGGCGACCATCAGCGGCAGCACGATCGCGTAGTCGTTGGTCATCTCGAAGACGAGCAGGATGCCGGTGATCGGCGCGCCGGTCGCGGCCGCGACCAGGGCGCCCATGCCGACCAGCGCGTAGGCCTCGGGCGAGATCGGGAAGGCCGGGAAAAGCGCGCGCAGCACGACGCCGAGCGCGCCGCCCGTGGCCGCGCCGACGAAGAGCGAGGGGGTGAACAGCCCACCCGACCCGCCGCCCTGCAGCGTCGCGGCGGTGACCAGGATCTTGCCCAGCGCGAGCAGGAGAAGCGCCCACCACGCCATGCGCCCGAACGTCGCGAGCGGGATGGCGAGGTGTCCGGTGCCGACCAGCATCCCACCCGACGCGTAGACGGCCGCACCGACGAGGGCGCCGGCCACCAGCGGCACCACCACCGGCGGCACGCGCGGGTCGGCGCGCAGCGTCCGCGCGAGATCGCCGGCGGCGAAGTGCAGCCGCGTGAACAGCGCGGCCACCGCCCCGCACAACACGCCCAGCAGCGGGAAGCCGACCGCGATCTCCGCGACCACCGCGTAGCCGTAGTCGCGGGGGATGGGGAACGCGGGATGGTTGCCGAAGACCGCGCGCGCGACGACGGCGCCGACGACGCTCGCGATGACGATCGGCGAGAAGGTCCGGACGCGAAACGAGCCGAGGATCTCCTCGAGCGCGAAGAAGGCGCCGGCGAGCGGCGCGTTGAACGCCGCGGCGATCGCCGACGCGGCGCCGGCACCTACAAGCACGGTGGTGCGATCAGGGGAGAAGCGGAACGCGCGGCCGAGCAGCGATCCCGCGGCCGCGCCGAGGACGGCGACGGGGCCCTCGTTGCCGGCGGAGCCACCGCCGCCGATGGTGATGGCGCTGGCCGCGGTCCGCGCGAGCGCGCGGGTGGGCGGGATCACGCCGTCGCGTCGGACCACGGCGAGCTGCACGTCCGGCACGGTGAGGCCGTCGTCGCCCGCACCGACGCGCCGCCAGAGCGCCCACGCCGCGGCGACGGCCGCCGCCGTGACGACCGGGCGATAGGCGAGGGCCTGCACGGAGGGGGCGAGCTCGCCGGGCAGCACGAAGAAGACGTGATACGCGAGGTCGATCGCCTTGTAAAAGCCGACCACGCCGAACGCGGCGACGAGCCCGACGCCGACCGCGAACGAGAGCAGGATGGCGTTCTCGCTCGGGGCCAGCCGCTCGAACCGCTGGAGCCAGCCGTCCCAGACGGCGCTCACCGTACGCGCGGCACCGCGCGCGGTGCCGCGCGCCTGGCGGTGCATGCGCCGCGCGCGGACCGCGGTCTCGCGCGAGGCGCGCTCCGCGGCGCGCTGCACACGGGCTGCGGCGTCCGCCCGGCCGTCGCGGGGGGGCCTCACCGCGCCCGCGACGACTCCGCGGTCGCGCCGTCCGCCGCATCCTCGAAGAGCATCGGCGCCGGCTCGTCGGCGATCCCCATCGCGGTCACCAGCGCGCCGAGCGTGCGCGCGAGCACGCGCAGCTCGGCCGGCTCCATCGCCGCCATGCCGTCGAGGACCTGCTGCGTGGGCGCCAGGGGCGCGCGGGCGACCACGCGTCGGCCCTGCGGCGTGGCGAAGATCTCGGTGCGCCGGCGATCCGTCGCCCCGGCACGCCGCTCGACCAGCCCGCGTGCCTCCAGGCGGTCGACCATGCCGGCCACCGAGGTGCGGTCCGTGATGGTGCGTCGCGCCAGCTCCGTGAGCGACTGGCCGGGCGCGGCGGCGATCAGCTGCAGCGTGAACAGCTGCCCGGCGCGCAGCCCCGTGCGCTCCTCCACGCTGCGCGACGAGAGGCGCAGCACGCGCACGATGCGGCGCAGCGCGTCGAGCGCCGCGGTCGTGTCCTGCGTCGAGGGGGCGGCGTCGGTGGCCTCCAGCGCGCGCGTTCCGCCGCCGCCCCGCTTGGTGGACGCTGGTCTGGCGCGCGCTGGGGAAGCACGGCCGGCGGAAGGCTGGGGCATCGGCTCGGGTGGATGGCAAGAGCGGGGTATCCCCCGCATATTCCGAACGTAACGGACGACGACCGCGGGGGCCACGCCCGGCGGGCCACGCCCACGCGGCCCACGTCGTCTCCCCTCACCCCTGCGCGCGTCGTGCCGTGGCGCGGCGCGCTGGAGCGACCGTGCCCGCCATCCGTCCGAACGCCGCTCGCGCCGCTCGCGCCGCTCGCACTCCGCGCGCATGAGCCGACTCCTCATCGTCTCGAACCGCCTCCCGGTCACGCTGACCGTCGACGACGGCGAGGCGCACGTGGTGCCGAGCGTCGGCGGTCTGGCGACCGGCCTCCGGGGGCCGCACGAGCGCACGGGCGGGGTCTGGGTCGGCTGGCCCGGCCAGCCCGCGCCGGGCAGCACGAAGCGACGCGCGGAGCTGGCGCAGCTGCTGGCCGAGCATCGCGCGGTGCCGGTGTGGCTCACCCAGACGGAGGTGGCGCGCTTCTACGAGGAGGTCTCGAACGGCGTCATCTGGCCGCTGTTCCACTACCTCCCCGACCAGATGCCACTGCACGTGGAGCACTGGGACGTCTACGAGGCCGCCAACGCGCGCTTCGCCGACGCCGTGGTCGCGCAGTACCGTCCCGGCGACACGATCTGGGTGCACGACTACCAGCTGATGCTCCTGCCCGCGCTGCTGCGCGCGCGACTGCCCGCCGCCCGCATCGGCTTCTTCCTGCACATCCCCTTTCCGTCGGCCGAGCTGTTCGCGACGCTGCCGGCGCGCGAGGCCGTGCTGCGCGGGCTGCTGGGGGCCGATCTCGTGGGCTTCCACACGGCCTCCTACGCGCGCCACTTCGCCGAGTCGGTCACGCGCGTGCTCGGCCTGCCCGCCGCGCAGGAGCGGGTCGACGTCGACGGACGCACGGTGCGCGTGGGCGTGTTCCCGATGGGCGTCGACGCCGACGGGTACGCGCAGCGCGCCGCGAGCGCCGAGGTGGACGCGGAGGTCGCCGCGCTCGCGCCGCACGACGGCGCGGATCCCGACGTGGCCCTGTTCGTGGGCGTGGACCGCCTGGACTACACCAAGGGGATCCCGCGGCGCCTGCTGGCCTTCGAGCAGCTGCTCGTGCAGCACCCCGAGCTGCGCGAGCGCGTGCGGCTGATCCAGGTCGCGGTGCCCTCGCGCACCGCGGTGCGTGCGTACCAGCGCTTCCGTCACGACGTCGACGCCCTCGTGGGACGCATCAACGGCGCGTTCGGGACGCCGCGCTGGACGCCCGTGCACTACCTCTACCGCGGGCTGCCGGAGGCGCAGCTCCTCGCGCTCTACCGCGCCGCGCGCGTCATGCTCGTCACTCCGGTGCGCGACGGCATGAACCTGGTCGCGAAGGAGTTCGTCGCATGTCGCGCCGACGAGGATGGCGTGCTCGTGCTGAGCGAGTTCGTCGGCGCGGCCGCGGAGCTCACGGATGCGCTGCGCGTCAACCCGTTCGACGTGGACGGCGCGGCGGCCGTCTATCACGATGCGCTGCTGATGCCGCGCGAGGAGCGCCGGGCGCGCATGCGCGCGATGCGCCAGCGCGTGCGGTCGTACGACGTGCATGCGTGGGCGGACTCGTTCCTCGCGGCACTCGGCGCGACGGCGCCGACCGAGGGCGCCGGACGCCCCGCGTGAGGTGCCTGCGCCGCTGGTGACGGTCCATTGCGCGCCAGATGCAACGCCAAATCTGCGTTGCATTGCCGCTCGTGGCCCATATATGACATGAGGGGTGTCGCATCCTGGCATCGGAGATGCGGTTGATCCTACTCGGATGGTGACCGTGGGGGGACGTCATGGCGGCGCGCGCGCGAGGACCGGCCGGGCACGACCGTAGGGCACATGTCCGCCCTGCATCGAGCGGGGGCTGGGGAGGGGCACGGTGAGGGCGCACAGCGCGGGGCTGGCACTCGGCGGCCTGCTCGCGGCGATCGTGCTCAACACGAGCGCGGTCCGGCACTCGGCGTCGCCGACCACCATTCCCTGGGTGTGGCGCCCGTCGGTCGACTCGGTGCGCGCGGCGATCCAGGCGCGTCTGGATCGCACGAGTGCCGCTTCCGGTGTGCCGGACGAGGGGCTGTGGCGGCGCGTGCGTGCGACGTACGCCGCCTCGCGCGCGACGCCGCACTGGATGGTCGATGGCACGCTGCGAGGACGGGCGGCGGTGCTGCTCCGCGTGGTGGGGCGCGCCGACGATCACGGGTTGCGTCGATCCGACTACCGGCTGCGCGACCTGGCGGCGGCACTGGAAGACCTCCAGCACCAGGCCTACCGGGCGGACGCCTGGGCGCGTGTCGACGTAGCGCTCACGACGACGCTCGTCGGGTACGCGAACGACATGCTGACGGGTCGCGTGGATCCACGCGCGATCGAGTCGGCCTGGCACGTCGCGCCGCGCGCCGTCGACGTGGACAGCGCCCTCCATCGCACGCTGCGCGCGGCCGACTTCGAATCGGCCCTGCAGCGACTGGTTCCGCAGGAAGACGGCTACGCCACGCTGGTGCGGGCGCACCGCCAATACCGCACCTGGGCGGCGCGCGGACCTTGGCCAGTGGTGGAAGGGCGCGTCGCGCTCCGACCCGGCGATGCGAGCGCGCAGGTCCGTGCGCTGCGCACGCGACTGGCCGCCGAGGGCTACCTCGCCGACGTCGCGCCCGACAGCACGCCGTCCGGCGACCGGTACGACTCGCCCCTCGTGCGTGCGGTCGCGCGGTTCCAGGCGCGGCACGGCCTCGCGGTCGACAGCGTGGTCGGCCCGCGTACGCGCGCCGCGCTCAACGTCGGCGCGGAGGAGCGCGCGCGGCAGATCGCCGCGAACCTGGAGCGCTACCGGTGGCTGCCGCCCGTGCTCGGCGATCGCTACGTCGTGGTCAACGTGCCGGCGTTCCGGCTCGACGCGTACGAGGGGGACCGGCGCGCCCTGTCGATGCGGGTCGTGGTCGGCAGCGAGCTCGCGTCGCGGCGGACCCCGATCTTCAGTGACTCGATGAGCTACGTGCAGTTCGGGCCGTACTGGAACGTGCCGCGCAGCATCGCGGTCGCCGAGATCCTGCCGATGGCACGGAGCGATCGCGGGTATCTGGCACGCAACGGCTTCGAGCTCGTGCGCGGCTGGGGCGACGACGCGCCGGTCGTGAACCCCGGGCAGCTGAGCGATGCGGCGCTGTTCTCGTCGCGCTATCGCGTGCGGCAACGTCCGGGGCCCGGCAACGCGCTCGGCCGCGTGAAGTTCATGTTCCCGAACGAGTTCAACGTCTACCTGCACGATACGCCCGCCCGCGCGCTGTTCGCGGACCGTGTGCGCGCGCACAGCCACGGCTGCGTGCGGGTCGGGGATCCGGCGGCGCTCGCGCGCTTCGCGCTCGCCGACGCCGCCGACTGGACGGACGCGCGGATCGCGACGACGCTCGCCGAGGGGCGCCGCGTACGCGTCCTCCTGCCACGCAAGCTCCCGGTCTATCTGGTCTACCTCACGGCGTTCGACCACGACGGGGGCGTCGCGTTCCGCGACGATCTGTACGATCTGGACGGGCCGCTGATGCGTGCACTGCGTGATCACCGCGAGGCCCCCGGAACCGAGGAGGTCGTGACACGCCTCCATCGCCTCGGCGGATCCGCATGAGCCGGGCGACGAACGGCCGGCGGGTGGTCGTCACCTGCGCCGATGCGGACATGCGGCAGATCACCGAACGGTGCCTCCGCCACGTCGGCTACGAGGTCGTCACGGTCGTGGATCCAGACCACGCGGTGATGACGATGCGCAGCGTGCGACCGCACCTGGTCATCACCAGCTTCCCGACCAGGACGACGGCTGGGCGCCTGCTGACGGAGGCGATCCGTGCCGATGCCGACTTCGACGATACGCCGATCCTCAGTCTCGCCAGCTGGTTGCAGCCCGAGGATCTCGCGCACGCCCGATCTGCCGGCGTCACGGAGTCCGTGCCCATCCCCGTCTCGCTGAACACGCTCGTCGGCGCCGTCCGACGACTCATCGGCCCCGTCACGCCCGTCCCCGATCCGCCGGAGGAGGGGCGGGGCCTCGAGACCGGCGGCCACCGCACGGGATCGCGGGCGGGCGGGCACGCCGCCGACGACCGGAGCGCGGCCTGACGGCGTTGCGTCGATTGCGCACGCTCTGGCAGCAGCTGACCGGCACGCTGTGGTTCGTGCCCGGCCTCGTCGTCGTCACGATGGCGGCGCTGGCCGTCGCGATGGTGGAGCTCTCGGCGCGCGTCGATGCCGAGGCGCTCGCGCGCTATCCGCGGATCTTCGGCGCGAGTGCCGACAGCTCGCGGGCGATGCTGTCCGCGATCGCGGGCGCCATGATCACGGTGGCGGGCCTGACGTTCTCGCTGACGATGGTCGCGGTCACGCAGGCGTCCACGCAGTACACGCCGCGCATCCTGCGCAACTTCATGCGCGACCGCGCGAACCAGCTGGTGCTCGGCGTCTACGTCGGGATCTTCGCGTACTGCCTGCTCGTGGTGCGCACCATACGGAGCGATGAGGAAGGACGGTTCGTGCCGTCGCTCGCGGTGGTGCTCGGCATCGCCTTCGCGATGGCGAGCGTCGGGGTCCTCATCTTCTTCGTCCACCACATCGCGAGCTCGCTGCAGGCGTCGACGATCGTGCGGCGCGTGACGTGGGAGACGCTGGCGGCCATCGACCGCCTGTATCCGGCGGACATCGGGCAGGAGGCGCCGGAGGGCGTGCGGGCGTCGGCGCTCGCCGCCGCGCACGAGCCGCGATGGGAGCCGGTGGCGTCCGCGGCGACCGGCTACGTGCAGTCGATCGACGGTCCCGCGCTGCTGCGCCTCGCGGAGACGCACGGGCTGCTCGTGCGGCTGGTGCCGGCTGTGGGGGACTTCGTCGTCGAGGGCACGCCGATCGCGTGGGCGGCCCGCGACGCGCGCGCACCCGCGCCCGAAGACGCCCAGGCGCACCGGGTGGGCTGGCGCCGTGCTCTCCTGCCGCTGCTCACGGTGAGCGCGTATCGCACGATCGAGCAGGACGCCGCGTTCGGCGTGCGCCAGCTCGTGGACGTGGCGCTCAAAGCGCTCTCTCCCGGCGTGAACGACACGACGACCGCCGTGGCGTGCGTCGACCACCTGGGGGCGGTGCTCGTCCGGCTGGGGGGGCGACGCGTCGAGCCGGGGCTGCGCGCACGCGACGGGACCGTGCGGGTGATCGCGTCGGGGCCGACGTTCGAGAGCCTGCTCGCGCTCGCAGTCGACGAGATCCGGCAGAACGCGCGCGGCAACGTCACCGTGCTCGGGCGGCTGCTGGACGTGCTCGCGCTCGTGGCGCGGCACGCCGGGCCCGGCGACCGTCGGCAGTCGGTGCTCGCACACCTGACGCTCGTGTCCGACGCGGCCGAGGCGAGCGTCCCGTCGTCGCACGACCGTGCGCAGTTGCGACTGCGCGCGGTGCGCGCGCAGGACGCGCCGTGAGCCCGCGATGGGCCACGCACCCTACGGCCTGGTGGCGAGAGCGGCGGCGTTGGCGCGGAGGATGAAGCGGAGCACCTCGCGCTGCGTGTCCGTCGAGAACGCGCGGAGCGTCGAGAGGGGGCGGATGCGGGACGGCATGCCGCCCAGCAGGTCCCGCGCGGTACGGAACACGTAGGCCGGTGCCCCCTCCGGAATGGCCTCCACGTCGTCGCGCCCGACCAGCACTGTACGCAGGTGTTCCGCAGGCGCGTCGGGGTACAGCTGACGGAGCTTGGCCTCGAACCGTGCGTCGGTGGCGAGGAAGTACAGCGGGCCCGCCGCGAGCAGGCGCACGATCTCCGCGTCCAGGTCCGGTCGTATCGCCACCACGACGAGCGGCTTGCCCAGGCGGTCGGCGAGTCGGTGCACTTCGTCCGCGTGCGCGCGCGTGGTGACGAGCAGGTCGGCGCTCCGGAGCGTCGGAGGGACGTCGTCGTCGCGGTGCGGCAGCGTCGCCAGGTCGACCTCGGTGGCGAGCAGGCCGAAGTCCTCGACGAGCTCGCGGCGCAGCCACACGAGCTGGTCGCGGTTGCATTCGATGCACGCGGCGCGCAGGCGCAGCGTCTCGAGGGAGCGCCGCGCGAGCTCCGGAAAGTCCGGCGCCGGGACGCCGCGCGCGAGGCTCCCCGCGAGCACGTCGACCAGCCACTCCGCCGTCGGCGAGGGCGCGCCGGCCGCCGGCCGCGCATCCGCCACGAAGTAGGCGCGCGACGGTGGGCGACGCTCCACCACGCCCTCGCGCGCGAGCTGCCGGTACGCGGCGGTCACCACGCGCGCGTCGGCGCCCAGCTCGCGCGCGAGGACGCGCGCGCTGGGGAGCCGGCTGCCGGCCCGCAGCGTGCCGAAGTCCAGCGCGCTCAGGACCCGCTGGCGCAGGGTGTCGCTGATGTCGCCTCGTCGAGGCATCACATGGGGCATTCGGTGTGCGGTACATACTGGCCAGACGTGCGGCATGCGACAAGGTGCGTGCATCACGCCGTCACCCATCGAGCGAGGATCGAGACCCGTCGTGCGCGATCCGGAGCCGCCCCCGCACGCATCGCCCGCACCTGCGTCGCCCGACGCCGCCGAACGCCGCGCGACGCTGGCGGACCTCGAGCGGTGGCTGGAGCGGCCGATGCAGCTCCTCGGGCTGGTCTGGCTGGCGCTGCTCGTCGTGGAGCTGACGCGTGGCCTGCCGGTCGTGCTGGAGGCGGTAGGCACCGCCATCTGGGCGGTGTTCGTGCTCGACTTCCTGGTCCGGCTCGTGCTCGCGCCGGAGCGCGCCGCCTACCTGCGCCGGAACTGGCTGACGGCGCTGTCGCTCGTGCTGCCGGCGCTCCGAGTGCTGCGCGTGGTGCGGGTGCTCCGTGTCGTGCGCGTGGCTCGCGTCACGCGCGTGATGGCCGGCGCGTCGCGGAGCGCGCGGGTCGTGCGCGTGGTGGGCTCGCTGAACCGCGCGATGCGCGCGCTCGGGCATGCGTTCGCGCGGCGCGGGTTCGGCTACGTGGTGGCGCTGACCGCGCTCGTGACGCTGGCCGGCGCCGCGGGCATGTTCGCGTTCGAGCGCGGCGCGGCCGGGGAGCGCGGCATCGACAGCTACGCGGAGGCGCTGTGGTGGACCGCGATGCTGATGACGACCATGGGCTCGGAGTACTGGCCGCGCACCATCGAGGGCCGCGCGCTGTGCGTGCTGCTGGCGCTCTACGCGTTCGCCGTGTTCGGGTACGTCACCGCCACGCTGGCGACGTACTTCGTGGGGCGCGACGCGGCCGATCCGGACGCCGAGGTGGCCGGAGCGGCGGACGTCGCCGCGGTGCATGCCGCGCTCGCGGCGCTGCAGCAGGAGGTCGCGGCGCTTCGCCGCGACGCGGCGGGGCGCGCGGCGCCCGACGCATCGGCCACCGGCACGGACCCGGACGAGCGTGGGGGCTGAGCGTCGCGAGCGCCCGGGCCATGCTCACGCGCCGTCGATGACCGCGCCGTCGCCCGCCGCGGGCGCCCGGCGGCTGCGATCCGCTCGGTCCACCACGGCGGCCGTCACGTCCTCCGGGAAGCGACTGAGCAAGATCAGCTGATCGCCCGCCCGCCAGCCCAGGTCCGCGGTCACCACCTCTGCCGTGGCCTCGCGCACGCGCGCGACCGGCACGACGGCGTCGGGCAGGTGGTCGGCGCGCGCGGGCCCGCCGGCCGGGACGCGGTAGCGGACGAACCGCGCGGTCCCGTCCTCGAGCGACGCTTCCCAGGCACGCACGTCCATGGGCCGGCCGAAGGCCAGGTGCCCGCCGACGCGGTCCAGCAACCGCGGGCTGGCGCCGCGACTCGGGTGGCCGAGCGCCGGGAAGGTGCGCTCGACGCCGAAGGCGTCGTGCGCGAGGTGCGCCGCGAACGCATTGACCTCCGAGTTGGTGGTCACCGCCACCACGGTCGCCGCCTCCTCGGCGCCGAGTCCCGCGAGCACGTCCTCGTCGAGCGCGTTACCGACGCGCGCCTCGAGCCCCAGCGCGCGCGCCGCGAGCACCGCGGCCTCATTGCGGTCAACGAGTGTGACCGCGCGCTGGTGGCGCTGGAGCTCGAGCGCGAGACCACGCGCGAGCGGGCCCGCGCCGACCACGATCACGGCCTGGTGTGCGAGACTGCGCAGCCCGAGCAGCCGCGCGACGAGCGACGCCGTCAGGCCCTGGAGGGAGACGGTGATCGCGATCGCCATGAAGGTCACCGCGAGGATCCGCGTGCCCTCGACGAATCCCGCCTCGTCGAGCACCACCGCGAACAGCGAGGCCACCGAGGCGGCCACGATGCCGCGTGGCGAGATCCACATCACGAAGAGCCGCTCGCGCCACGACAGCGCGCTGCGGTGCAGCGACGCGAGGACGCAGAGCGGGCGCACGACGAAGATCAGCGCGAGCACGGTGAGGACGCCGCGCCAGCCCTCCTGGCGCACGATCCCGAGCGGGAGGGCCGCGGCCAGCAGCACGAACAGGATGCTGATACCGAGCACCGTGAGCTGCTCCTTGAAGCGCCGGAGGCGCCGCTCCTCGGGCACGACGCCGCGCTGCATGGCGAGGCCCATGACGACGACGGCCATGATGCCGGCCTCGCTCTGGCTCCACTCGGCCAGCGCGAACACCGCCCAGACGAAGGCGAGCGAGACGAGGTTCACCAGCTCCGACGGCACGAGGCCGCGCCGCCGGAGCACCCAGGAGAGCGCGAGGCCGCCGGCGCCGCCGGCCGCGAGCCCCACGAGCAGGCGGCCGAAGTAGCCCCACGCGCCGCTCACCACGCCGATCGGATGCACGCCCGCGAGGCCCAGCACCACGTCGACGACGGCGACGGCGAGCACCGCGCCGACCGGGTCGATGAGGATCGCCTCGCCCTCGAGCACCGTGCGCACGCGGCGCGGGATGCTCACCCGCCGCAGCAGCGGCTGCACGACCGTGGGCCCCGTGACGGTCATCAGCGCCCCGAACACGATGGCCACCGACACGCTGAACCCGGCGATCAGCCACGCCGCGAGCGTCGCGCCCACCCACGACACCAGCACGCCGACGGTGACGAGGTTGCGGACCTCGCGCATCGCGCGACGCAGGTCTGCGATCCGGAGGTTGAGCGCGCCGTCGAACAGGATCACGGCCACGCACAGCTTCACGATCACCGAAAGCCCGCCGCCGAGCGACGCGGGCACGACCATCCCGAGTCCCGAGGGGCCGAGGGCGACCCCGAGGACGAGGAGCGGGACGATCGCGGGGATGCGCAGGCGGTGCCCGAGGATCTGGGCGAGCAGCCCCGCGGCGACCGCAACCGCGATGGTCAGCAACGCCGGATCGACGCTATGCACCGGGCACGATCCCGTGGCGCCGGCGCGGTCGGCTGAGGCAGTCTGTGGCTCGCATCACAAGGATAAGACTATTGCCATGTCTCATCACGTGCGAGATGGCAACTGTGAGGCCTCGGGGTTGCACCATGCGCGGCAGCATGGCATCGTTGGTGCACCGATGGTGAGACGCGGAGAGCTGCCAGACGCCCCGCGTGCTCACGCGCGTCCGGCCGGCGCACCCGGCGCGGCGTCGGCGTCCGACGCCGGCGAGACCACGCGAGGTGAGGGATGACCGAGGCATGCAGGAGGCAGGGCGACCCGGTCGCCGCGAGACTGGGGGCCGTGTCCCGCGTGCTGGGGGCGGCGTGGCTGCTCACGGCGTGCGGCGGGGATCGCGGCGCGGCCGTCGCCTCGGACACCGCGCTCGCGCCGCGGTCCGATGCCGGGGTCGCCTCGGCACCCGCCGCCGTCGGTCCGGCTGCCCCGCCGGTGGTCGACAGCGCGCCGACCCTGCCCGCAGCCGTCGCTGCCTTCCTCGCCCACGTCGAGGCCGAGCGCGCGCCCGATTCGACGAGCGTCGCGCGCGGGTACGCAACCGAGGGACTGCGCCTGCTGGTCGCAGGCATCGCGGAGTCGGCGGCTCGCGACACCGCGGCGTCGGCGCGCGTCGCGCCCCGTCTCGCGACGCTGCGATCGCGGGTGGACAGCATGCAGCGGGAGGCCGAGCCGCTCGCGCGCTCGCGACTGGCGACGGAGGCCGTGGGGCTGGCGAGCGACGTGCTGCAGTCGCTGCTGGACGACGGGCAGCCAGCGCTCACCGATCGGGCAGCCGAGATGCGGCAGTCGGCGGCGGCGATCCGCTCGGACCAGCCGCTGAGCGAGCAGACGGAGGCGGTGCGCCGCTTCTTCGACCGCGCCGCGGCCGCGCTGCGTCGGCTGGTGGGCGTGCGGACGGGCTGAGCCCCGGCCCCCCGCGCTGCCCATGCTCCGACGCTGCACGATCGTCATCCTGAGCGCCGTCGCGGCCGCGCTTCCCCCGCTGCCGGAGGCGCCGCCCGCGCAGCCGTCGTGCGCGACGGCGCGCGTCGTCGCCGAGCCCGCGCGTCCGCGCCAGGGCGCGCTGTTCCGCGTGCGCGTCGAGGGCGCCCCGGACGGCGCGACGCTGCGCGGCACGGCGGCCGGCGAGCCGCTCCACTTCGAGCGCGCCGCGCGCGCGTACGCGGCGCTCGCCGCCGCCCCGATCGACGCCGACGGGCCGCTGGCGGTGACGGTGGCCTGCGCCGCCGCCGGCGGCGTCGACTCGCTCTCCGCGTCCATCGGCCTCGCGGCCGCCGACTACCCGCTGGAGCGGCTGCGCGTCGCGCCGCGCTTCTCGGCGCCGCCGGACTCCGCGCTGGCCGCGCGCCTGCAGCGGGAGGCGGCGCTGGCGGCGGAGGTGTCGCGCCGCGCGCACGAGACGCCCCGGCTGTGGACGGCGCCCTTCCGCCGGCCGCGCGAGAGCCGCGTGACGAGCACGTTCGGCAGCGGCCGCGAGTTCAACGGCACCGTGACCTCGCGCCACATGGGCACCGACTACGCGGGCGCCGTCGGCGCGCCGGTGCACGCCGCCAACCGCGGCGTGGTGCGGCTGGTGGACAGGTTCTTCCTCGGTGGCAACGTCGTGTACGTGGACCACGGGGCGGGGCTCGTGACCGCCTACCTGCACCTCAGCGCGCAGCGCGTGGCGGTGGGCGACACCGTGGAGCGCGGCGCGGTGCTTGGGGCAGTGGGCGCGACCGGCCGCGTCACCGGGCCGCACCTGCACTGGATCACGCGCTACGGCGCGGTGACCGTGGACCCGGCGTCGCTCCTGCGGCTCACGGCGGCGCCGGGCGCGCGCTGACGCGCTCTGCGGGATCGGCTACCGCACCGCCTCGCGGATCTTCGGCTCCATGTCGGGCGTCACGACGGCCGGGCGCGCGGGCAGGGTGGTGTCCCCGCGACGGCCGTTCTGCTCAAGGTCTGCGATCAGCAGCTGCATCTCGCGGATCTCCCGCACCTGCGACGCGATGATCTCGTCCGCCAGCTTCCGCACGCGCGGGTCGCGGAGGTCCGACTTGCGCGCGTTGTTGATGGCGATGGAGTGGTGGGGGATCATCGACTTCATGAACCGGGTGTCGTCGATCAGGCCCTGCGACCGGTTCACGGCGAGCAGGGCCGCGCCGGCCACCGCCGCGACGACGACGATGGCGACCTTCGTGCCCCGCCCCTCGTACATGGACCACATGAAGCCGAGCATCACGACGGTCATGACGGCCGCCATGACGAGCGAGGCGATCAGCCGGCTGAGGCTGAACATCAGGTGGTCGGCCTCGTAGACGAGCTGGTACATCAGGCAGAACATGATGACCGTCGAGGTGGCGATCATCGCGGCGAGCCGCTTGTAGGAGCCGCGCATCATGGGCATGCCGCGCGCCGGCATGCCGGCGCGCCGACGTGCGCGTCGTAGCGCGTGGACGCGTGGGCGTCGGTCACCGGGCCGCGCCCGCCATTCGCCTGCACTCCTCCGCGCAGCGGCGGCACGCCTCGGCGCAGCTGCGGCAGTGGTCGTGGTGCTGCGCGTGGCGCTCGCACTCCTCGGCGCACGCGTCGCAGGCCACGGTGCAGGCCCGGCAGAACTCCGCCGCGAGCGGACCGCCGCGCGCCATCGCGCGCGCCGCCGCCGCGCAAGCCTCGGCGCAGTCGCGGTCGAGCTGGATGCAGCGCACCAGCATCGGCACGTTCTGCTCGTGCAGGCACGCGTCCGCGCACATCTCGCATGCGACCAGACACTCGACGCACGCCTCCAGGCACGCATGGTAGCTCCGGTTGGTCTGGCGCAGGTATTTCTCAAGCTCGATCGTCGCCATCGCGTGGTCCTCGACGAGAAGGGAGTGAGGGGAAGGGC